>JBBRUU010000039.1:0-19415 GCA_038247515.1 Sphingomonadales bacterium | reverse complement strand
ACCGATTGCTTTATCGAATGCTTTCAGGGCAGAGTGCTGCGATGCTTGAGACGCCGCCTCTCCCACCTCGGTTGCTCCACCTTCCAGGCGGTTTGCGTCTACTTGACGAACGGACTGACAAAATCGTTCTTCAACTGCATGCTCGCAAAACTTATGCAACTATTCCAACCCCGGAGTATTCTCAGGTCTATGCCACTGTCGCTCAGATAGGCTTGCCCACGATTGGAGTTGAGTTTCCCACGCTCAAGACCTTACACGGCGTCGCCGCACCTGACTGGCAACCACTTTCTCCATTAAGAGGTTTCGCTTTGCTTGCCGAAAGGAGCGCTTGGTCACAGGTAAGGACGCTTGCCCAAAGGGAAGGGCGAGAGTTAGACGCTGATCTTGCAAATCGCACAGTCACTTATCTCAAATTAGCAGCTTTCAGAATATTTGATTTGAGCAACTGTTATAGTCGTGCACTAATCGGGTTCGATTATGACAACGACGCGAGACACAAGATCGGTCATCTTTTCAGAAACGGTCATGGGACAGCGTTAGAGGCTGCGATACACGCTTTCGCAGCCGATGCTGCTAGCTTTCGCGATCTAATTGTCGAAGCCGCTTGGAAACTTTTAAGGTTGGGCGAGCGTCCGGTGCGCAAGATCGAGCGCTTCTTACAATATTACAAAATGGCCACACACCCAATCGGGGATCAACTGATGTCCGCTGCAAGAAGCGGTGGATGGCTCGAGCAGCTTTCAACGCTTCGAAATGATATCACACACGCCGCACCGATCGGTGGCCGGGGAATGCGAGATTGCACAGTTCGCGCGCACCAACTGGGCGAGGGCATACTACCTCGGCTACACTATCCGCTTTTCGGGAGTAATAGGAAGCTATTTGACGATGCTCTCGATCCAGACTTTACAGATGATGTTCGTGCTCGCGCAACTCTTGAGCGTTATAGGGCGTGGTCAGATGGCAGTGTGGATGCGCTCGAATATGCTTGGCGAGTTACTGATCAGCTCGTTGAGTTATTGGCACGTATACGGATTGCTAGCGGCATCCGCGGAGAAATGCTGACGCTAACGGACAAAGACATAATCGGACCGGTCGTTATTGAGCGGGGATGATTGTCTGCAAACAGCGCCTGCCGATCCAAATCCCGCCATTCAGCAAACCACCCACAATCAGACATTCCAGCCGCGTGCAGCAAACCCTAAAAGCGGTCAATCCACCACCCCGGCGCACCTGTCGCTTTATCTGCGGTGTTTGACACAGGAGAGGCTTATCTTGGATGGCTGCGAGGATAGGGAGCCAATCCTCCGATCACGTCCGGGGAGGTGAGGGGCGGTTATTCTTTCACCCACCGCGCCACAAAAAACCCATCTAGCCCGCCCTGCTCCGCCAGCATCCCGGGGTGCGTGCGAAGCCAGCCCTCAGGCGTGGGGGCGAGGCCTGCGGCAAGCTCATCGGCGGTGATCGGCACAGGCGTCAGGCCAAGGGTCTCGTCCGCCCACGCGGCCTGTTGCTCGCCCTCCTCTGTCTCAAGCGAACACACCGCATAGACCAGCGTGCCGCCGGGGTTCAGCCATTCGGCCGCCTTGGCCAGCAGGCCGCGTTGCAATTCGACCATCTCGGCGATCTGGCCCTTGCCGATGCGGTGGAGCACATCCGGGTGGCGGCGGCAGGTGCCGGTGGCCGAGCACGGCGCGTCGATCAGGATCGCGTCGAAGCGGTGCTTGGGCTCCCACGTCAGCGCGTCGGCGCGCACCGGCGAGGCCTTCAATCCGGTGCGCTTCAAATTGTCCTTGAGCAGTTCGAGCCTCCGCTTGGAGCTGTCGAGCGCGGTGACATTCCAGCCCGCTGCCGCAAGCTGCATGGTCTTGCCGCCCGGCGCTGCGCCCAGGTCGAGCGCGTGCTTGCCCCCTGAATCATTGGCTCCCGCCCCGAGCAGACGGGCAGGCAGCGAGGCGGCCAGGTCCTGCACCCACCACGCGCCGTCCTTGAAATCGGCCAAGCTGTCGACCTGCGCGCCGCGCGGCAGGCGGACGTGGCCGGGCGCGAGGCTCACCCCGCCCATGCGCACCGCGCGGGACTCGGTCTCGGCGACGTCCCTCAGCGCAAGGTCAAGCTCGGGCGGGAAGACGAGGCCGGGGGCAATCGCTGCGGCTTTGTCGGCGCCCCAGCGGGTCGCGACCCGTTCGGGCAGGGTGGGAACCGCGGGCAGCACGCCGACACCCGGCTTCACAAGCGCGGAGAACACGCCATGCGCCAGCCGGCGCGGGCCGCCGGCGAGCAGCGGCAGCCCGGTCGCGATCACTGCGTGGGGCGGCGTTTCGAGCCGCAGCGCCTGTGCGAGCATCAGCCGCAGCACGATCCGCACCTTGGCGTCGTCCGGCAGGTTCTGCTTGGTGGCGCTGTCGATCAGAGCATCGAGGTCGGTCAGCCAGCGCAAGGTCTCACCCGCAATGGCGCGGGCCAACGCGCGGTCGGGCGCCTTGTGGACATCGCCAAGCGCGGCGCCTTCGGCCTGATCGAGCGTCTCGCCCCGGCGAAGGACAGCATCGAGGAGGCGCAAAGCGGAGCGGCGCACGGGAAGTCCGGGGGTGGCTGACATGGAGCGCCTCTAGAGCATTGCGCCAAAAAGTGGGAACCGGTTTTTCGCTTTGCGGCGATGCTGGCCGAAACCGCGCACCCAGCCTTCCTTGAAACACCCAGCCTTCCTTGAAACAAATTGCCAGGATGGGCATTTGGACAGGCATGACCCAGAAAAAGTCCCAAGCCGCGAAAAACTTCAAGAAGCCTGCCCACTGGACCAACGATCCCGTGCCCGCGCCCAAGGCGACCGATCTGTTCGCCGGAGAGCCAAAGGCGCTGCCTCCGACCCGCTACGGCGATTGGGAAAGGGACGGGATCGCTTGGGATTTCTGATTTTAGACCCCGCGCTAACCGGCTCCAGACCCCGTCCAGACGGCTCTAGACCCCCTCTAGACCCCTGCTAGACCCCCTTCAGACCCCGTTTAGACCGGCGCCAAAACGGTGTTTCACGTGAAACATGCGGTTTTCAGAGCGGTTTAAGCGTCACCTTGAGCCCATCCTTGGGCTGCGGGATCGGCCAGTCCTGCCATTCGGGATTGTAGCCCTCGGCCGCCTCGATCCGGTAACGCTGAAGCAATTGGGCGAGCAGGATCTTCACCTGCATATAGGCAAAGTGCAGGCCAAGGCACATGTGGGCTCCCCCGCCGAACGGCACCCAGGCATATTTGTGCCGCGCCTTCACAGCCTCGGGCGTGAAGCGCATCGGATTGAAAGCATAAGGATTTTCCCAGTATTCCTCGGAATGGTGGGTCCAGTGGATGTTGATCCCCACCATCGCGCCTGCCGGAATGCGGTAGCCGCCGTACTCGAACGCCTTGAGCGCACGGCGCGGCATCGAGGGCACCGGCGGGATCATCCGCAGCGATTCCTTGAAGGCCATTTCGGTGAGCCCAAGCTTGGCAAGGTCGTCGTAATCGAGCGGGCGGGGATTGCCGTCTCCGTCCGGCCCGCCAGTAACCGCAAGAATTTCCTCGCGAAGTTTCTCCTGCCACTCAGGATTGGTGGCGAGCTGATAGATCAGCGAAGTCGCCGAGGAGGTGATGGTGTCATGCGCCGCCATCATCAGGAAGTTCATGTGATCGACCACCTCATCGACCGGGAGCAGACTTCCGTCCTCGCGGGTCGCAGTGGCGAACTGGCTGAACATGTCCTGCCCGCCCCCTTCCGCGCGGCGGCGCAGGGTTTCCTTGGTGAAATACTCAACGAGGAAAGCGCGCCCGTCGACGCCCTTCTTCATCCGGGTAAAGGGCAGCGGACGGCGCACCGGCGCGACCGAGGCCTGCACCATATCGACGAAAGCCTCGTTGATCTTGTCGGCTTCCGGCCCCCACGGCAGGCCGATGAAGCTGTCGGCAGCAAGGTCCAGCGTGAGCTTCTTGATCGCCGGGTAGAACCGCAGATCGCCGCTCCAATGCGCCACTTCGCGCGCGATGCCGCGATTGAGCGCGGCCGAATAGTGCCGCATCGGCTCGGGCTTGAAGGCGATCGAAAGCGCGCGGCGGTCAATGCGGTGATGGTCGAAATCGAGCAGCATCAGCCCGCGCGGGAACAGCTGGTCGAGCACCGGGCCCCAGCCTTGCTCGGACGAGAAGATCTTGTCCTTGTTGAACAATAACAGCTCGTTCGCTTCCGCGCCGATGAGCGCGATCTGCCAGCCGCCGAACGCGCGGTTCTTGTACACCTTGCCGTGAGACTTGATCATCCGCCCGGCAAAGGCGTGCGGATCGGCGAGCATGGTGAAGGTGTTGCCCACCAGCGGCCAGCCTGCCTCACCGGGAATGTGGGCGAAATCGGCTTCGGCCATTCGCAGCTCGCTCCAGTGGCGGGGGGTGTCGTCGCGAGACGTGTCGGACGGACGCGGGACTTCGGCAAGGGTGGCCATTTGGGTCTGGATGCTCCGGTGAAAGTTCGGATTCGCAACTGACTTGCCAGTAAATGCGCCAAGGCGTCAAATCCAGCCCGAAAGCTCGCGGCGCAACATGCTGTCGATCATGGCAAGGCCGTGGTGCGACGTGTTGAGGCAATCGAGCACGGCGTAATCCTCGCCCCCGTGCTCGATGAATTCATCACGGCCTTCGAGCGCCAGTTCCTCCAGCGTCTCGACACAATCGGCGGCAAAACCGGGGGCGGCGACCACCAGTCGCTTGGTACCTTTGTCACCCTCGGCCATCAGCGTCGTATCGGTCGAAGGCTTGAGCCAGGCGGCGGGGCCGAAGCGTGACTGGAAGGTCGTCTCGAAGCGTACGCCTGCAAACTGCGGCCGGGTCGCCAGCTCCTCGCGCAGCAGCCGCGAGGATTTGGAGCAGTGGCAGTAGTAAGGATCGCCCTTCTCGAGCGTCTGCTGCGGCATCCCGTGGAAGCTCAGCAGCATCACCTCGGGCTTGAAGGTGAGAGCTTCGACTTGCCGGGTGAGGTCATCGGCAAGCGCAGTAATAAAGGACACCTCGTCGTGATAGGGCGGCACGAAGCGCAGCGCCGGCTGCCAGCGCATCTTGCGCAGCACCCGCGCCACCTCGTCGAACACCGTCGCGGTCGTCGCGGCGCAGTATTGCGGATACATCGGCGCGATCAGGATACGGTCGCAGCCGTTGGCCATCAGCGTGGTCATCCGGCTCTCGATCGAGGGATTGCCGTAGCGCATCGCGTAATCGACCACGACCTTTTCGCCGAAACGCCCCACCATCGCTTCGGCCTGGCGCGAAGTGATGTCGGCAAGCGGCGAGCCGCGGTCGGTCCAGATCTTGGCATAGGCCTTGGCGCTTTTCTGCGGCCGGGTGTTGAGGATGATCCCGCGCAGGATCAACTGCCAGGCGATCGGCGGGATCTCGACCACGCGCGTGTCGGACAGAAACTGCTTGAGGTAGCGCTTGACCGATACCGGATCCGGCCCGTCAGGCGTGCCGAGGTTGATCAGCAGCACGCCGATCTTTCCGCTCGATACAGGAGGGTGGTCGCCCGGAAGGCGCTGGGTCTGCCAGGTCATAGCCCGCCTAACGGTCGGCAGGCGTTTCGTTTCCGCGGCGCGGCGAATGCCTGCCCGGGCTGTTGCAAAATTGTCGTTGTCATATGCCGTCCGAAAGTAGGGGCAGGCGGCGCAGGCGCAACCCTGTTGCCGAATAGAGCGCGTTGGCGATAGCGGGCGGCGCGACTACCGCGCCAAGCTCACCGGGGTCGGCGGGCGGGGCCATGCTGGCAAGGAACTCGATGCGCATCTCGGGGCAGTCGGCGAGGGTCGGCAGGCCAAGCGCCACGTCGCTGTCCGCCTCGGGAAGGCCTGCGCGCAGGCGCAGCGGGTTGCCGAGCGCGATGCCGATACCGAACACCAGTCCGCCTTCGATCTGCTGGCGGGCGATGTCGTGGTTGATGATCCGGCCGATGTCGACCGCTGCCGACAGCCGGATCACGCGGACGCCCCCCTCGCCCTGCCGCGCGGTGGCGACGCAGGCGATGCGGGCGGCGTCCGGACCCTCACCGATCCGCGCGCAGGCTAGGCCCTGCCCGCTGTTATCGACCCCGCCGTCCCACTCGGCGAGCTGCGCGGCCCTCTGGAGACAGGCGGCAAGCCGCACATCGCCGCCAAGCATCGACATGCGGTAGGACAAAGGCTCGCGTTTGTGCTTGGCGGCGATCTCGTCGATGAAGCTCTCGATCGCGAAGATCGTCGGCCCGTGGGCATTGCCGCGCACCCGGCCGACCGGTAGGCCGATAGCGGCGGGGATATGCTCCACCAGCAGCGCGGGGATCTGATAGGGCGGCACCGCGCCCTCGCAGGCGAGCGGATCCGGCTCGCCGGTGGTCTCGCGGATCGCCGCCATACTGGTGAGGTTGCCGAACAGGCGCTTGCCGAACTCGCGCGCGGCGGGCGGCGTGGCGATCCGGATCCGCATCGCATCGATCGAACCGTCTCCGCGCTTGGCAAGCTGCGCGCCAAGCAGCATCCAGGCCGGCGCGCGCGGGCGGGCGCGGATCAACTCGTCGCGGCGCGGCCAAGTGAGCTGCACCGGACGTTCAAGTTCGCGGGCGATAAGCGCGATCTCGATGGCGTGGTCATGCTCGAGCCGCGCGTCGAAGCTCCCGCCTGCCGGCACGGGGTAGAGCGCCACGTCCTCGGTAGCGATGCCGATCGCGCGGGCGGCGGCGATGCGGGCCTGTTCGGGCGCTTGCGTTGCGATCCACAGGTCGAGCCGCCCGTCTTGGTAGCGCGCGGCTGCCGTGGCGGTTTCGACCGGGGCGGCGTAGGCAGGCTCGACCTCGTAGCGCCGGCCAATGTCGACCCGCTGGAGCGCGTCGCCTCCGTACCCTGTCTCGGCGATGGTGTGGGCCTTGCCCCCGGTGAGCAGCGTATCGAGCTTGGCAGCGATGTCGGTGCTGTTGACAGGCGCGGCGGTGGTCCATTGCGGCTTCATCGCGTCAAGCGCAGTATCGGCGCTCCACCAGGTGTCGGCGGCGACCGCGAGCCAGTGCTTGCTCTGGACGATCCCGGCAAGGCCGCGGATGCCCGCAGCGCCGTTGCGGTTGAAGCTGGTCAGCTCGGAATCGTCGACCGGCCCGTGGCGGATCGAGGCGAATACCATGCCCAGCAGGCGCACGTCACCTGCGAAGCGATAGGAGCCGTCGACCTTGGAGGGCAGGTCGACGCGCGGGTAGGCGGGCGCACCGTCGACATCGGCGGGAAGCGGCTTTTCGCGGGGGGGCTCGGGGCGAAGCGGCGGGGGATCGGGCGGAGCGACATCCGCCGCCGCCTCGGCGAGCTCGCCGAAGCTCGCTTTGCTGCTGCCACGGGTGACGAAGCCGTTTGCGACCTCGCATTCCTCCCACGACACCCCCCAGCGGTCTGCGGCGGCCTGCGCTAGCATCGCCCGCGCGGCGGCGGCGGCCTCGCGGCAGGGCAGCTCGTAGGCGGCGAGCGAGGTGCCGTCAGCGGTGGCATTGAAGCGGTGCGCCCCGGCGAAACGCTGCGCGATCAGGTCGTCGGTGCGGGCCGAAACGCCAGCGAAGGCCGGGTCCCACAGCGGCATCCACTTTTTCGCGAGCGGGACATTGCCATAGGCACCCGACACCGGGGCGGGCTCGACCGCGACCTGCCGCCAGTCCGCGCCCAGTTCAAAGGCAACGATCTGCGGCAGAAGCGTGGTGATCCCCTGCCCCATCTCAAGCTGCGGCACCGCAACCGTGACCACGCCATCGGAAGCGATCTTCAGCCAGGCGCCGAACACTTGTTCGCCGCGCGCCTTGACCAGCGGCGTGCGGTAGCTGCGCGGCATCAGCCACCAGGCGACGAGGAGACCGCCGCCTGCGGCCGCTCCGGCCAGCAATCCGCGCCGCGTCACCGCCATCGCTCAGATTTTCCCCGTGTCGAGCCAGCGCGCGAGTTGCAAGGCGATGGCAACAAACGGCGCCGCCGCCTCGCTGTCGCCTGCTGCCGGGGGCTCGCCCGTGTCGCCCGCGATCCGCGTCGCCAGCGTCAGCGGCACCCGGCCAAGAAAGGGGATATCGAGCGCGGCGGCAAACTTCTCGACCCCGCCATGGCCGAAGGGATCGCTAATCTCGCCGCAATGCGGGCAAGCATATCCCGCCATGTTCTCCACCAGACCGATGATCGGGACCTCGCCCTGCTCGAACAGTTGCCCGGCGCGCGCCGCATCGATGAGCGCCAAATCCTGCGGGGTCGAAACCAGCACCGCGCCGTCGGGCTTGTGCGCCGAGAGCATCGAGAGCTGCACGTCCCCCGTCCCTGGCGGCAAGTCGACGAGCAGCAGGTCGGTCTCGCCCCAGTCGGCGTCGATCAGCTGCGAAAGCGCCTTGCCGGTCATCGGCCCGCGCCACGCCAGCGCCTTTCCGGGGCCGACGATGTGACCCATCGAAAGTACCTTGACCCCGTGCTTGCTGTCGATCGCCACCAGCTTGTCGCCCTCGGGCGTTGCGGCCGGCTTAATACCCTCGGTCGCCAGCAGCTTGGGCTGCGAGGGGCCGTAGATATCGCCGTCAATCACGCCGACGCGGCGGCCCATCCGGGCGAGCGCGACCGCCAGATTGGTGGTCAGCGTTGACTTTCCGACCCCGCCCTTGCCCGATCCTACCGCGATCAGCCTGCGGCGGCGGCGCTCACCGGTGAGCGCAACGCGCACCTCGTCGATATCGGGGAGCGGCAGGAGCGCGGCGGTGATCGCCGCCTCAAGCTCGGCGCGGCCGGAATCGGACAGATCGCCAGCCTCGGCAACGATCACCGCGCGCCGCCCCACGATGCGGGCCGAGCGCAGGCGATGGTTGATTTCGGGGGTAAGCGCGGCACGAATTGCCGCCTCTTCGGCTTCGGGTTGGCGGGGCGATTCAGGCAGGTTGTTCATTTCGCCACGCGTCTAACACCAAATTCACGCAGCGGACCCCTGTTTTTCACGAGAAGCCGTGCCTATAAACCTTATATGCAAAGAATAGACGGCTGGAGAGAGCGTCTTGGCGCGGGCCTTAAGGGTCTCGCCATGGCTGGCAAGAACAACAATCCTTGGGGCGGCGGGTCGGGCGACGATCCCTCCGGCGAGGATGGCGGCGGCGATGGCGGCGGCCCGCGCAACCCGTGGTTGCCCGGCGGCGGCGGCGAGCCCGGCAAGCGCCGCTCGGCCAGCATCGAGGACATCTTCAGGAGCCGCGGCCCCGAAGGCCCACGCCGTGCCGGCGGCGGCGGCGGCCCAGCCTTCCGCCTGCCCGAGCGCCCCGGCGGCAAGAGCTGGCTCCCCGTGATCGCCATCGGCATTGCGGTGCTTTGGGCTGCGGTGACCAGTGTCCACTTCGTCCAGCCTGGCGAGCAGGCGGTGGTCACGTGGTTCGGCGGTAAATACTACGGCACGCTTGATTCCGGCACCAACATCACCGCGCCTTGGCCTATTAACAGGGTCGAGAAGGAGAATGTGACGCAGGTCCGGCTCGAGGAGGTGCCGGGCACCAAGACCGAGAAGCTGATCCTGACAGGCGACCAGAACCTCGTCGATTTGAGCTATCTGATCCGCTGGAACATCTCGGACCTGACGCTTTACAAGTACCAGCTTAGAGATCCGCAGAACGCGCTGCTCGAGATCGGCGAAGCGGCAATGCGCGCTGCGGTGGCGCGTCAGAATCTTGACAGCGTGCTTACCGGCGCAGGCCGAGCCGAGATCGAGCAGGACGTGCGCATGGCGATGCAGGCACGGCTCGATGCCTATCGTTCCGGTATCTCGGTGCAAGGGATCGAGATCAACAAGGTCGATCCGCCGAGCCGCGTCGAGGAAGCTTTCAAGGACGTGTCGTCGGCCCAGCAGGATGCTGACGCGGCGATCAACCGTTCGCGCGCGGTCGCGCAGCAGGTGCTCGCCCGCGCGCAGGGTGACGCGAGCGAGTTCAACGACATCTATACCGAGTACAAACTTGCGCCCGAAGTGACCCGCCGGCGCCTTTATTACGAGACCATGGAGCAGGTCCTGTCCAAGACCGACAAGACGATTGTCGAATCCGGCAACGTGACCCCGTACCTGCCGCTGCCGGAGCTCAAGCGCCGCGCGCAGCCGCAACCGCAGCAGAAGGGGAACTGAGGTCATGACCAACTTCTTCCAGAACATCCGCAATCTGGTGATCGCCGCTGTCGTGCTGGTGGCGGTGCTCGCCTCGAGCTTGGTGGTCGTGCCCGAAACCCATCAGGCCGTCGTAATCCGCACCGGGAAACCGGTGCGGGTCTTCAACAAGTTCAGTCCCGATGTGCCCTACGGCCAGACCGGCGCCGGCATCCAATTCCGGATTCCGTTTGCCGAACAGGTGCGACTGATCGATCGCCGCGTGCTCGATCTCGATATGGAGCGCACCCAGGTGCTCTCCAACGACCAGCAGCGCCTGCAGGTCGACGCCTATGCCCGTTACCGGGTCATCGATCCGGTCAAGCTGGTCGAGAAGGCCGGAACCGTAGCGCAACTCGAGTCGCAATTGCTGCCAATCCTCACCTCGGTGCTGCGGCAGGAGCTTGGACGGCGGCCGTTCTCGGCGCTGATCAATGCCGAACGCGGGACGGCGATGGCGAACATCACCCGCTCGCTCGACCAGCAGGCACGCAGTTACGGCGCGCAGGTGCTGGACGTGCGGATCAAGGCGGCGGACCTGCCTGAAGGACGCCCGCTCGATGCCGCCTTCACTCGCATGGAGACCGCCCGTCAGGAGGAAGCCGCGACGATCCGCGCCGCCGGCCAGCGCGATGCGCAGATCATCCCGGCCGAAGCTTCGGCCGAAGCGGCAAACATCTATGCCGAGGCTTATGGAAAAGACCCGCAGTTCTACGACTTCTACCGTGCCATGCAGAGCTATCGCACAACGTTCCTCGCAGGCGAGGGGCAAAGCAGCATGGTTCTGTCCGACGACAGCGAATATTTCCGCCAGTTCAAAGGCGACCGCTGATCGACCAAGCGCCGATAGGCGACGCTGAACGCAGCTGATGTTCAATCAGCGTTCAGCGCCGCAACAGGCATTTGGGGACGCCGATCCGGACATCGGAATGGCACCGCAAATGGTTTAGGAACTACGCGGCACGCTCGCGCATTCCAGCCAGGATAAGGATCAAGAGGACGTGAACAAAGTGCGCTATGTATACGGTCTGACGAGCGCGCTGCTGGTGGGCGGCGCTACCATATCGCTGATTGCCGGCTCGCCGCTGGGCGCGCAGGTGGCGCAGAACGACGGTGCGGTGATGGACCGGGTGGTGCCGGTCGCAGGTGCCCCGGCGAGCTTTGCCGACCTCACCGCGCAGCTTGCCCCGGCGGTGGTCAACATCGCCACCCGCCAGCGGATCGAGGTTGCCAACAACCCCTTCGCCGGAACGCCCTTCGCCGAACTGTTCAACCGCCGCCAGGGCGACGGCAGCGGCGGCGGCGCTGAGCCGCAGACCCGCGAGGCGCAGTCGCTGGGTTCAGGCTTCATCATCTCCGCAGACGGCATCGTGGTCACCAACAACCACGTCATCTCGCCGCCCGATACCCGCGCGAAACTGGAATCGATCACCATCACTCTGCCCGACGGCACCGAGTATGAGGCCGACGTCATCGGCGCCGATCCGGCCTCCGACCTCGCGGTGCTCAAGATCCGCGCCGACCGCACGTTCCCCTTCGTCAAGTTTGGGGATTCGCAGACCGCACGGGTCGGCGACTGGGTGGTGGCGATCGGCAACCCGTTCGGGCTTGGCGGCACGGTGACCAGCGGAATCATTTCGGCGGTCTACCGCAACACTGGTCAGGGCGGCGCTTATGACCGCTATCTCCAGACCGACGCGAGCATCAATCGCGGCAACTCGGGCGGTCCGCTGTTCGACATGCGCGGCAACGTGATCGGCATCAACAACGCAATCTTCTCGCCCTCGGGCGGCAGCGTCGGCATCGGCTTTGCCATTCCTGCCGAGATCGCCGCTCCGATTGTCGAACAGCTGCGCAGCGGTCGCGAGATCCTGCGCGGCTACCTTGGAGTGGGCCTCGCTCCGATCGACGAAGACGTCGCCGCCTCGCTCGGCCTGCCCAAGCGTCGCGGGGAACTGGTGCAGACCGTGCAGGACGCCAGCCCGGCAGAGCGCGCCGGTTTCAAGCCGGGCGACATCGTCACCAAGGTCAATGGCAAGGACGTGACCGCCGAACAGACGGTCTCGTTCCTCGTCGCCAACCTTCAGCCTGGTGCCAAGGTGCCGGTCGATCTGCTCCGAAATGGCGAGCGGCTCAACGTCAGCGTCACACTCGGCAAGCGCCCGACCGAGGCCGAGCTGCAAACCCAAGCCCAGACCTTCGACCCCGAAGCCACCGAGCCGATGGCGCCCGGCACCTCGGACAGCACCATCGAGAAAAGGCTCGGGATGCAGGTCACGCCGATGACCGCGACCATCGCCCGCTCGCTCGGCGTAGCGGCGGATACCAAGGGCGTGGTGATCGCGGCTGTCGACCAGAACTCGGATGCGGCGCGCAAGGGCTTTGCCCGGGGCGACGTGATTATCTCGGCCAACTACCAATCGACCCCGACGGTCGAGGCGCTGCTCGAGCAGATCAAGGCCGCGACCGACTCAAAGCGCGATGCGATCCTGCTGCGGATCCAGCGCCGCAACAATCCGCCGGCCTTCATCGCCCTCAGGCTGCGCTAATCCCGCATCAGGCATAACACTAAAGGCGCCGGGATCCGCTCCCGGCGCCTTTTTGTTTGACCACAGACCTGCCCGCTACTGCTCGGGCGGCTTAAGCGCCGGCTGCTGCGGCGGCCTGCGCTGTTCGCGCGGGGGTCGCTGGTTTGGCTGCTGCGGGAGCGCGCCGCCGGTGGCCTGTTCGAGGAATTCCTCGCTGGCGGCAGGCGGCGCGTCCTGCCCGCGCTCGCCTTCCACCCCGAGGGGGTCCTGCGTAGGATCGCGCCGACCGGGCTCGACCATGTTACCCTGCTCGTCGATGTAGTAGTATTCGTCGGGCTCACCGAACATCGCCTCATCGTCGGGCTCGAGCTGCCAGTCGGGCAGCTTGAGTGCGACGTCGAATTGCTCGACCGGGCGGCTCTTGACGGCGAAGCGCATGTAGGCGGCAAAGGCCTGCGCGGGCGCGCGTCCGCCCTGAAGTCCCGGCACCGCCTTGGCATCATCGCGGCCCATCCACACGCCGGTAGTGATCCCGCTGGAGAAGCCGATAAACCAGCCATCCTTGTTCGAGCTGGTGGTGCCGGTCTTGCCCGCAACCGGACGGCCAATGTCAGCCGCGCGGCCGGTGCCGGTCTGCACCGCGGCTTGCAGCAGGTCGGTCATCCCGGCGACAACGTAGTCTGGCACAGCCTCGGACGTGCGCGACGCCTTGCGGGTGTAGAGCACATCGCCGCTCGCCCCCGTCACCTTGACGATGCCGTAGGGCTCCACGGGCACGCCCTTGGCGGCCACCCCGGCAAAGGCCTGGGTCATCTCGATCACCCGCACCTCGGAAGAGCCCAGGACCATCGAGGGATAGGTGTCGATCTTGGAACTGACCCCGAAACGCCGCGCCATCGCCGCGACCGTTCCGAACCCGACCTCGTTGCCGAGCTGGGCGGCCACGGTGTTGATCGAATAGGCAAAGGCGGTGCGCAGGTCGGTCTCGCCGACATTGCGCCCGTTCGAGTTGCGCGGGCTCCAGCCATCGATCGTCACGCGCGTGTCGACGACCTTGTCTTCAGGCTTGTAGCCCGCCTCCAACGCGGCGAGATAGACGAACAGCTTCCACGCCGAGCCCGGCTGGCGCATCGCGGCGGTGGCGCGGTTGAAGTTGCTTGCGACGTAATCGGTGCCGCCGACCATCGCGAGGATCGCCCCGTCTCGGTCCAGGCTGACCAGCGCCCCTTGTGCGCCCTTGGGCGTGTTGGCCTCGATCGACGCGGTCGCAGCGCGCTGCATGCCGACGTCGAGCGTGGTCCACACCTCGATCGGCTCGTAGGTCTCGGGCAGGATGATATCGAGCTGCGGCAACACCCAGTCGGTGAAGTAGCGCACCGAGTTCTGCCCCGCCTGCTCCTTCAATTGCACCGCGCTGACATCGACGCTCGCCTGGTCAGGGGTGACATAGCCCTGCTCGCGCATCAGGCCGAGCACCACCGTGGCGCGGTCGACTGCGGCCTGCACGTCGGCGGTCGGCGAATACTGGCTCGGCGCCTTGACCAACCCGGCGATGATTGCCGCTTCGCCCACGTTGAGCTCGGTCGCCGGGTGGCTGAAGAACTTGCGGCTCGCGCTGTCGATCCCGTAAGCACCGCCGCCGAAATAGACCTTGTTGAGATACAGCTCAAGGATCTGCTCCTTGGAGAACTTCCACTCCAGCGCCATTGCCAGCACCGCCTCGCGCGCCTTGCGGTCCAACGAGCGGTTGTTGTTGAGGAACAGGTTGCGGGCCAGCTGCTGGGTGATCGTCGAGGTGCCGCCAAGCCGCTTTCGCGAACCTGTGATCCCTTCGACCACTGCGCCGGTCAGGCGCACCGGATCGATGCCCAAGTGCGACCGGAAGCGTTTGTCCTCCACCGCGACCATGGCGTTGGTCATGTTCTCGGGGATTTCCTGGTAGTCGATCCAGTCGCCGAAGCTCGGTCCGATCTCGACCAGTTCGCGCCCGTCGCGCGCGCGCACCACGATGGTCTGGCCGGGCTGGGTTGCCTTCAGTGTGGCGTAGCTCGGCAGCGACTGAGCGGCGAAACCGACCGCGCAAGCAAGGAATAAGAGGCCGAGGAGCGCAAGGCTACCGCCCCACACCAGTGCGCGCCGCAGCCACAGCCTCACCCGAGAGGGCGACTTTCCGGCGTCGGGGCCGCCGGGGCCACCGGGGCCAGTGCTCGCGGCGCCGGCCCGGTCTGCCGCCGCCCGCCGCTTTCCGCGCGCGCCCTTGTCCTGCAACCGCTCACCCCTTCTCGACATGACCTCAGCCCAATTGATGCTGGCCGCGTAGCCCAAGTTGTGGCGGCGCGGGTCGCGGCCCCTTGCATAGGCAAGTTGTAACCGGGGGTGAACCCGGGTTTACGCGGCTCTCTCCCGGCACAGCGTACAAATGGCTCAGCTTTCGGTGGGGGTAAAGATGAGCGCCGCCGAGTTGATGCAGTAGCGCAAGCCGCCCTGCTCGGGCGGACCGTCGGGAAAGACATGGCCAAGGTGCCCGCCGCACTTGCTGCAGCGCACCTCGGTGCGGACCATGCCGTAGCTGACGTCGCGGAGTTCCTCGATCACCTCTTGGTCGGCAGGCTTGGTGAAGGCCGGCCAGCCGCAACCGCTGTTGTACTTGGCGGTCGAGTAGAACAGCTGCGTGCCGCAGGCCGCGCAGTGATATTCGCCCTCGTCGTAGAACTTGTCGTATTCGCCGGCGAAGGCGCGCTCGGTGCCAGCCTCGCGCAGGACATGATACTGCTGTGGGCTAAGCTTCTCGCGCCATTCGGCGTCGGTCAGGCTGCGGGGGTCGTCGGTCATATCTTTACCTCTCCTATGACCAGGAATATCGGATTGCCGCAGACAATCCGCAAGGACAACCGGCCGCCCGCAGCGACGCGACCATCAGGCCGCATGAGCGAGGAAACTACCCATCAAGAAGCGCATAGTGCGGCGGCGGCTTGATCACGTCCATCCGTTCGGTCAGCAACGGGCGGAAGCTGGGGCGGCTCTTGAACACGGCATACCATCCGCGCGACTGCTCATGGCCCGTCCAGTCGATCCCGCCAAGATAATCGGCGACCGAAATCTGCGCCGCAGCAGCAAGGTCGGCAAGGCTCATGGTCGAGCCTGCCACCCACGGCCGGTTGTCGATCAGCCAGTCGAGATAATCAAGGTGCCCGTGCGCCATCTTCATCGCGTCGCGCAGCGCACGGCTGTCCGGCGGCAGGCGCAGGATGCGCTTCTTCATCCGCTCCGAGAGCAGCGGCGCGGTGACGTCGGCATAGAAATTCTCGTCGAACAGCGCGACCAACCGGCGGATCTCGGCGCGCTGGGCAGCGGTGCCGTTGATCATCGGATTGCGGTCGACCGTCTCCTCGAAATACTCCGCGATCGCGCGGCTGTCGGGGATGACGACGTGCTTGTCCTGCCGCACCAGCACCGGTGTGCGCCCGGCGGGGTTCAGGTTGAAGAACATATCGGAGGCCGCCCAAGGGTCCTCGCGCACCAGATCGAAGGGGATGTTCTTCTCGCTCAGCAACAGCCGGATCTTGCGGCTGAAAGGGCACAGCGGAAATTGATAAAGATGCCACATAATGGGGAATTCCATGCCCCATGTGGCGCGGCGAATCCAGCACGCGGCGGGGACGGCGCGGGGATATGTCGGCGGTTTACAACCCCGCGGCCGATTTCATCGTCTGACAGGTCGGCATCAGCGCCGCGACCCGCTCGGCGCCGCCGGGCTTATCGTGATCTTCGACCCCGTCGAAGGCCAGCGTAATGACATTGTCGCGCGTGAGGCCGGCCTCGTCCATGAGCTTTGCCATGACCTGCACGAAGAACTCTCGCCCGGCGCCCGCTTCCATGTCGGGATAGGCGGACCCGCGCGGATCGCCCGCCTTCTGCCAGCGGCTGACGGTCGCAAAGGCAATCGCGCAGCGCGCCGCTGAGACCTGCGCGATCGGCAACTGGTCGAGCGTGATGGCGGACTGGGGCGGCGCGGGGCGCGGCGCGGCCGGAGCAGCCTGAAGCGCGAGCGCGGCGGCAAGAAGAGGTGTGAGCATGGGGTCTCCTATGCCCGCCGAGATGAACCTGTGGCTACTGAAAAGCGCGTTGCCGCGAACGATGATCCGTCCTAATCTGCAACCCGTCTTAAGAGAGGAGATACATCTTCATGTTCAGTCACATCATGCTCGGCACCAACGACTTCGACCGTTCCAAAGCATTCTACGATGCCGTGCTGGCCACGCTCGGCGCAGGGCCCGGCAACGTCAACGAAGCGGCAACCAGCCACAAGCGCGCATTCTGGTTCCACAATGGCGGGATCTTCGCGATCAGCCAGCCGATCAACGACACGCCGGCCTGCGTTGCCAACGGCGCGACCATCGGCTTTGCCTGCGACAGCCTCGAACAGGTGCAGGCGTTCCACGACGCGGCAGTTGCTGCCGGGGGCAAGTCCGTCGAGGACCCGCCGGGACCGCGCACGGGCGCGATGGGGACGCTGAACCTTGGCTACGTGCTCGATCTCGACGGGCACAAGCTGTGCATGCTGCACCGCGCAGGTTGAGACCTAACGGCTGAGTTCAAAAACCGCGAATTCGGCGCGCCAGTTAGCTGCTGGCGCGCCGATTTGTTTCCCGCCCGAGAAGAAACACGCGCGTTCGATCCGGGCGCCCTTAAGGCGCGCGAGGTCGCGGAAATCCTC
Organism: Sphingomonadales bacterium; assembly: GCA_038247515.1. Taxonomy (GTDB): domain Bacteria; phylum Pseudomonadota; class Alphaproteobacteria; order Sphingomonadales; family Sphingomonadaceae; genus Erythrobacter. Next base: position 2,007 of record JBBRUU010000039.1, on the reverse strand, counting down.
GACCGTGACGTGGTGGATGTTGTCGGTCTCGTACCAGCTTACCGGCAGAGCGCGGGTCACTGGCATCCGCCCGCCGAACATCAGCGCCGCGCGCGTGCGCCAGTGCGCGAAGTTCGGGAATGAGACGAAAGCCCGCCTCCCCACCCGCAGGAGCTCGTCGAGCATCAGGTCGGGCCGGGTCGCGGTCTGGAGCGTCTGGCTCAGGATCGCGTAGTCGAAGGCCTTGTCGGGATAGTTGGCAAGGTCCGTATTGGCGTCGCCCTGCACCACGCTGAGGCCGCGCGCGACGCAGCGCTCAACCAGCGTGCCGTCAAGCTCCATGCCCCGAGCATCGCAACCCTTATGGGTTTCGAGCACCTCCATAAGGCTGCCATCACCGCACCCGATGTCGAGCACGCGCGACCCTGGCATGACATTGTGGGCGATGGCCGCAAGATCCGGGCGCAAGCCGAAAGTCGTGGTGGGGGCGTGCAGGAGCATTAGTCGATAAACCCCTTCACCACCCGGTCGAGCTGGTCGTGCTCGAGCAGGAAGCTGTCATGCCCGTGCGGCGCGGAGAGCTCGACGAAGCTGACCTTGGCGCCCGCCGCGTTGAGCGCATGGACCACATGGCGGCTCTCGGCAGTGGGATAGAGCCAGTCGGTATCGAAGCTGACGATGCAGAACCGGGCCTGCGTGCCCACGAAGGCGTCGGCGAGCTTGCCGCCCCCCGGAATGTCGGCGAATTCTTCGGCGATGTCGAAATAGTCCATCGCGCGGGTGATGTAGAGGTAGCTGTTCGCATCGAAGCGCCGCGTGAACCCGCTGCCCTGGTAGCGCAGATAGCTCTCGACCTGGAAATCGGCGTCGAAGCCGAAGCTCTTGGCGCCCTTGGTGCCGTCGGGGCGGTCCTGAAGCCTCCGCCCGAACTTCTCGGTGAGGCCCGCTTCCGAGAGATAGGTGATGTGCGCGGCCATCCGCGCGACCGCGAGGCCGTTATCGGGCTTGGCGTCGCACTCGTAGTAATGCCCTTGTGCCCAAGCGGGATCGGCCATGATCGCCTGCCGCCCAACCTCGTGGAAAGCGATGTTCTGCGCCGAATGGCGCGCGGTCGCGGCGATCACCAGGACGCGCGCGGCCCGTTCCGGCCAGTTGGCGGCGAGGCTCAGCGCCTGCATCCCGCCCATCGACCCGCCGACCACGGCATGCAGGCGCGCGATTCCGAGCCCGTCGAGCAGGGCCACCAGCCCACGCACCATGTCGCGGATGGTAATGACGGGGAAGCGCATCGCATAAGGCTGGCCGTCGGCCGCGCCAGGGTCTGGGCTTGCAGGGCCGGTCGATCCCATGCAGCTGCCGATAACGTTGGCGCAGATCACGAAATGCCGGTCTGTGTCGATCGGCTTGCCCGGCCCGACCATGCGCTCCCACCAGCCCGGCTTGCCGGTGATCGGGTGCGGGCTCGCCAGATACTGGTCGCCAGTCAGCGCATGGCAGACCAGCACCGCATTGGCGGCATCGGGCGCGAGTATGCCATAGGTCTCGTAAGCGATCTCGGCGCCTTCCAGCACCTGTCCGCTATCGAGCGGCAGGGGATGGGTCAAATGATAGACCGGAGAGATCGGGGCGGCGTTCATTGGCCGTGCGAATTGGGGGAGCCCCCCGCCCATGTCAATCGCCACCCGGTTACGCCGCGTTTTCGCGCTGTATTAGCGGGCGTAAACTGGTTAGACGCGCAAGCTCCATGTCCAGACCCCAACCCAAGCCCTGGATTGCCCAGATCCACGCCTACGTTCCCGGCAAGTCGAAGTCGGCGAGCGGCAGGCCGCTGGTGAAGCTGTCCGCCAACGAGAACCCGCTCGGCTCCAGCCCCGCGGCGCTTGCGGCGTTGGCGCAGGCGCATGTCGCGGCTGACTATCCCGATCCCGGCGCCCGCGCCCTGCGCGAAGCAATCGCGGCAGTTCACGGGCTCGATCCTGACCGGGTCGTGTGCGGCACAGGTTCGGGCGAGCTGCTGCACTGCATGGT
>JBBRUU010000038.1:0-19499 GCA_038247515.1 Sphingomonadales bacterium | reverse complement strand
GGCCCTGCTGCACGAGCCGACCACGGCGTCGATGCGCAGCAGCGCAGCGAGCGTCGGGGCCTCATCGATGCGGAAGCACACGTTCTGCGCGTCGATCACGCCGTTGGTGAGCGACAGAGCCGCGCCGCCGCGGGCACGCACGACCGAGGTCGAGAGGCTCGAACGCTGGAGGAAGGTGAAGTTGTTCACCCTCACGACGCTCTGCGGGAGCGCATTGATCGGCGTATTGCGTGTGAGGTCGTCAGGCGAGTCGGCCTCAATCAGGCTGTCGCCGACAGCGCCGGTGCGTTGCACCGCGATCACCGTGTCGAAATTGCCCTGAATGCCCGAGTCGATGTCGATCGAGTCGTCCGAGGCGCCGATGACCGCGAGGTTGCGCACGTTGACCGTGCCGCCGAAAAATTCGGCGCCGTCATCCGAGCTGTTGAACGTCATGAGGTTGTCGATCGTGGTGCCTGAACCGATCCCGCCGGTGGTGAGCGACTGCAGCTCGTTACCCGGTGCCAGTTCAAAGCCCGAGAAACGGATCTGGTTGAAGCGGAACGAGCCCGAGCTGTCGGCGCTGTTGCTGCCACCAAAGGGGGTCGCGACCGCGGTTCCTTCGAGCTGCTGCTGGCAGGTCGGGTTGGCGGTCGGGGCGGCGGCGGTGTTGAACACGCCGGTGTTGCAATCGGAAACGGGCGCACGGCCAAGCATCACCACACCGCCCCACTGCGCATCGCTGGCGTCGTTGGAAAGGCCGAGGACGTTGTCGCGGCTGGTCCAGACGATCGGCCGCGCGGCGGTGCCGTTCGACTGGATCGCGTTGCCGCGATTGACGCCGAGGAACGAATTGCCCTGCGCAAACAGGATCACGCCCGGCTCGACCGTCAGAGTGACGGTGGTGCCGGTGCTGGAAAAGCCGCGGTCGACGCCGACGTTCACGCGGTCGCGGATTTCGTAGAGCAGGCCCGGTATAAAACGCAGCGTATCGCTGGAGGTGAAGGTTGCGGGCAGGCGGCAGACGCGCCACGTGCCGGTCGGGCCCGTGATGGTGCCAGCGTCGGTCAGGCCGGCGGCCGTGCCGATGGTCGGACAGCCGGCGGCCGGGGTCACCAGCGTCGCGGTCGGCGTCGGAGTCGGGGTCGGTGTCGGCGTGGGAGCCGGGTTGTTGATGATGATGTTGCCGCCGGTGCCGGGCGAGACGATTTCGTCTGCGCCGCAGCCGGCCAGGGCCACGATGCTGCAACCGAGAATAAGAGTGCGTTGGAAGTTTTTCACAGCTGTGGTCCCCTCTAGTGCCGAGAATCAAGTGAACGTGCGTCGGCTTTGATGCGCTGGAACGGTCGCTAGGGGGGGTTCATGACAGAATTCTTTCACCATGACAGTGGTGCGTCACAATCACGATTATGACCGAAGAAAGTCAAATGTGACCGCGATGATATTTAATGAGGGGATACAGGATTTATAAAGATACCGAAGTAAAACAAGGCATTAATCCGTAAAATTACGAATAAATTACAATGTTACAGTTTTGTTGCATTGAGCCTGCGATCGAGTCATTATGCCTTTCGTTCATAGAGGAGTCTTGTGATGTTGTTGACCGCTCTCGTTCTCGCACTCGTTGCAGCAAACCCTTCGGCGGGCATGCCTGCCGCGCAACTTTCAGATGCGCTCGATCTGACCGCCCATACGCTCGCCGCTGGGCGTGCCGAAGAGGCGCTCGTCACGCTCGAGAAAGCCAGCATCGCCGATCCGCACGACTCTGCTGTGCTGATCAATCTCGGCATTGCCTATGCCCAGGCGGGCCAAGAGGCCAAGGCGCGGGCGGCCTTCCAACAGGCCATCGCCTGCCACGAAGTGATCGAACTCGACACCGCCGATGGTACCGCCACGGATTCGCGGCGGCTCGCGCGCAAGGCAATCCGCATGCTGGATCGCGGCGAGTTCCGCGCCGCTCCGGCGCGTACCGGCGCGCTGACCTTTCGCGACTGACTATTAAAGGGCTTCCGGCAAGAAGCTCCCGGCAAGGCATCATTTGGTGTCCGCCGGGGGCGCTTGTCGCATATGAGTGCCACGAGGCTGTCACCAGTCTGTCATTTAGGATAGACAAAGGGAGACCTTCGGGAGGCTCGAGACATGATTCTCGCCGCGGCATGCCGCGTCATGATTGCTGCTGCCGCGCTCGGCCTTGCGGTTGAGGGTAGGGCCGACGTGCTTGAGCTGGGCCCTGACGGCGCACGTTGGGTCGCCGGGCCGCTCGCTGGCCAGCCCCCTGCTGCCGCGCCCGCTTCCTCCGCGCCTGGCGCTGACGAAGTCCCGCAAAGCGCGACGCTTCCCGATTACGCAATCGCCGATCCTGCGCGCCATGCGCAGGCGATCCCTGCGCGCTACGCAGCCAAGCTGGCCGAGCTGGCCGAGCGCTTCGACCTTTCGCCGAGCCTCATGGAGGCGCTGGTCTGGCAGGAGAGCCGCTGGCGTGAGGATGCGCGCTCGCCCGTCGGCGCGCAGGGCCTCGCCCAACTGATGCCCGGCACCGCGCGCTATCTCGGCGTCAACCCGAACGATCCCTTCGCCAATCTCGAGGGCGGGGCGCGTTACCTGCGCGAACAGCTCGATCGTTTCGGCGGCGACCTCGAGAAGGCACTGGCCGCCTACAATGCCGGACCGGGGCGGGTCGAACGATCCGGAGGTATTCCCAATATCCGCGAGACAAAGCAGTATGTCGCCGCCATCATTGGCCGGCTCGCCGACCATTCGCGCGTGGCCGGACAGTGACCAAGACCCGGCCGATTTTCAAGAAAGCCTGACAGAGAAATGATGTCCCAAATTTGCCTTACAGTCCGCCCGTTTGGCCGTGTCGCCGCCGTTCTGACGCTCGCCCTTTCGCACGCCGCGGCATTTGCGCAGAATGCCGATCCGGCCGGCTCTGGTCCGATCAATTCTGCGCTGCTGTGGCTGCAGGGCACGCTGCTCGGCACGGTCGCGACCACCGTTGCGGTCATGGCGGTTGCCGCGATCGGCTTCATGATGCTCACCGGCCGGATGAATTGGCGCTTCGGCGCGACCGTGATCATCGGCGTGTTCATCCTGTTCGGCGCGACCACCATCGTTGCCGGCATCCAGTCGGCCGCCGGATAACCGCATGAACGACCTCGTCCGCCACCCCGTCCACCGCGCGCTCACCCGCCCGCAGATGTTTCTGGGCGTGACGATGAACTTCTTCATCATCAACCTGATGGTGACGACGATCGCTTTCCTGATCCTCAAGAGCTGGTGGATACTGCCGGTTCCGGCGGTCATGCATGTGATCGGCTATTTCGCTTCGCTGCGTGAACCGCGCGTATTCGACCTGTGGATCACGAAGGTTTCGCGCTGCCCGCGCGTTCCCAATCATAAGCGCTGGGGCTGCAACTCCTATGCGCCTTAGAAAGACCCCGACATGGTGAAGTGGATCGGCGCCGCTGCATGGAGCGCCAAGGAAGCGCGCGTCGGCGACCGGCTGCCCTATGCGCGCCTGATCGACGAAAACACCGTGCTGCTGCGCGATGGTTCGGTGATGAGCGCCCTCCAAGTGCCGGGTCTGTTGTTCGAAACTGAGGATTCCGACGCGCTCAACGCCCATGCCGCCACGCGTGAGGTGATGCTGCGATCGACCCTCGATGCGCGCTTTGTGATGTATCACCACGTGATCCGCCGCCGCGTGGAAGTGGAGCTCGACGCCGAGTTCCCCGATCCCCTGTCGCGCCATATCGATGCGTGCTGGAAGCAGCGGCTGGCGGGCGGATCGCTGTTCATCAACGACCAGTTCATCACCCTGATCCGCCGCCCCGCGCGCGGCAAAACAGGGCTGCCGGAGAAGTTTTCGCGGATGTTCTCGCGCGCCGGCAGGGACGAGCTTGAAGCCGACCCCCGCGACCTGCGCAGCCTCAAGGCAGCGATCTCCGGGCTGGTCGCCTCGCTCCAAAGCTACGGTGCGGCGGTGCTGGGCGATTATCAGGCCCCAGCTTCGGCCAACGGCGGCACCAATTCGGAAATGCTCGAGCTGCTGTCTGCGCTCTACAATGGCGAGATGCGCCCCGTGCGCCGCCCGAATGCCGAGACCGACATCGGCAACATGCTCCCCTATCGCCGCGCCAGCTTCGGGCTCGACGCGATGGAGCTGCGCGGCTCGGCCGACCCCGACTTTGGCGCGATCCTTGGGCTGAAGGATTACCCCGAAGCGACCTCGCCGGGCCTGCTCGACAACCTGCTGCGCCTTCCTCACGAGATGGTCGTGACCGAAAGCTACGCCCCTAATGAGCGTACCACCGCGCGCGAGCGGATCGACCTTGCGCTGCGCCGTTCGCGCTCGGTGGACGAGGATGCCGCTGCCGAGCGTGCGGAAATGTTCGCCGCGCGCGATGCGCTGGGCAACGGCGCGGTCGGCTTTGGCGACCACCACCTCACCGTGCTGATCCGGGAGCGCACGCTGGGTCGGCTGGACGAGGCGGTGGCGTCCTGCGCCGCCGCGCTCGCCGACACCGGCGCAATCGCGGTGCGCGAGGATACCAATCTCGAACCCGCCTTCTGGGCGCAGTTCCCCGGCAACGAGGAATACATCGTCCGCCGCGCGCTGATTTCGTCTGCCAATATGGCGGGCTTCGGCAGTTTCCACGGCTTTGCGCTGGGGCAGGCGACCGGCAACCACTGGGGCGATGCGGTCACTCTGCTTGAGACGACCAGCGCGACCCCGTTCTTCTTCAACTTCCACCACGGCGATCTGGGCAATTTCTCGGTCATCGGCCCGTCGGGATCGGGTAAGACTGTGGTGATGAACTTCCTTGCCGCACAGGCCCAGAAGTTCAAACCGCGCACCATCCTGTTCGACAAGGATCGCGGCGCGGAGCTGTTCATCCGCGGGATCGGCGGGCGTTATGACCGGATCAGCCCGGGCGAGCCGACCGGCTTTAACCCGCTGTCGCTGGCCGATACCCCGGCGAACCGCGGTTTCCTGCGCGACTGGCTGGCGGTGCTGCTGAAGGCCGATGGGCCCGAGGAATTTGCGACGATCTCCGCTGCGGTCGATGCGACCTACGCCAACGACCCTTCGCTGCGCCGTCTGCGCCACTTCAAAGAGCTGCTCTCGGGCGCGCGCCGTCCGACCCCGGGCGATCTGGCCGACCGGCTGGCCGCGTGGATCGGAGCCAATGACCATGAGGGCGGCGAGCACGCCTGGCTGTTCGACAACGCGCAGGACCGGCTCGATCTTGCGACCCGCGTGCTGGGCTTCGACATGACCGCGCTGCTTGACAATCCGCGCCTGCGCACGCCCACCATGATGTATCTGTTCCACCGCATCGAGGAGCGGCTGGACGGTCAGCCGACCATGATCCTGATCGATGAAGGCTGGAAGGCGCTGGACGACGAGGTCTTTGCCGCGCGCATCCGCGATTGGCTCAAGACGCTGCGCAAGCGCAACGCGCTGGTCGGCTTTGCGACGCAATCCGCGCGCGATGCGCTCGATAGCCGGATTTCCACCGCGCTGGTCGAACAGACCGCAACGATGGTGTTCATGCCAAACAGCCGCGCGCGGCCCGAGGATTATTGCGACGGGTTCGGGCTGACGCAGCACGAGTTTGCGCTGATCCGCTCGCTCCCGGCGCATAGCCGCGCGTTTCTGGTGCGCCAGCCCGATGCGAGCGTGGTGGTGCGGCTCGACCTGTCGGGGTCGCCCGAAGTGCTTACCATCCTGTCGGGCCGCGAGAGCGCGGTGCGGCGGCTCGACCTGCTGCGCGAAGCGGTGGGCGATGCGCCAGCCGCCTGGTATCCGGCGCTCACCGGCCGCGCGTGGCCTGACGCCGCCTCGCCCGATGGGCCTGACCTTCCCCCCGGCATCCCTCCGGCCGAACCTGAGGCCGATCCTCTCTCGCAGGCCGCCGAATGAGCACCACCTGCGACATGGCCGCCCAATCGATGGGCACCGGCGTGTCCTCCGCGCTGACCGCGGTCGATTGCATCGCCAGCACCATGAGCGAGCAGGCCTTCAACCGCCTGTTCGGCACCGATGGCCAGCTTGCCTTCGCGCTGACCATCCTGCTCGGGCTGTATGTGGGCTTCTTCGGCATCTCGCTGATGCTGGGCCGAGCGAACCTTTCGGTGCGCGCGTTCGTGCCGAAGATGATGACGCTGGGGCTGGTGCTGACCTTCGCGACCAGTTTCGTTGCCTTCTCCAGCGTGTTCTACAACGTCTTTATCGGCGGTCCCGACCAGATCGCGGGCATCCTGACCGGCACGCCCTCAGGCTCAGGCGGCCAAAGCGCCACGGCGGTGTTTGCGCAGAAGCTCGACGTGGTGTTCATGGCGATCCAGAACGCGAGCGGGGACACCAAGGATATCAGCGCCTTCTCGCCGCCCGGCATGATGTGGATAGGGGCGATGCTGCTCTTGCTGGGGACCGTCGGCCTGCTGGTGACGGCGCGGATCGCGCTGGCGCTGCTGCTCGCGGTTGGCCCCATTTTCGTGGTGCTGGCGCTGTTCGAAGGAACCCGAGGCCTGTTCACCGGCTGGCTCAAGGGACTGACGATGATGGCGCTCGCTCCGCTGTTTGCGGTGCTGGGCGGCTCGATCATGCTCGAGATGGCGGTGCCGGTGCTGAAAGCGCTGGTGAAAGTGCCGGGGCAGATCGATCAGCAGGCGGCGATGGCGTTTTTCTTGGTCGGCGCGGTGCACATGGCGCTGATGCTGCTGTCGCTGAAGGTCGCCTCGACAATGGTGGCCGGCTGGCAGGTGTTCGGTCTGGTGCCGGACAAGGAACGCGCAGCCGACATCGACGGTCCGCGTCCCGTTCCGGTGGCGCAGGCGGCCGGCGGCGCGCCGCGCACCGCGGTCCTGACCCCCGCCAGCGCCGCCTTGACCCCCCGCAGGGTCGATCTAGGCCCCTTGCAAACCGTCACAGCCGCCAATGACACTGGGCCTCAGAGCACTGTTTCACGTGAAACACGCGTCCTTGCCACCAGCGGCGGGGGCTCTCAGGTGGCACCGTTGAACCCCGCCACATCCCGCACCCAAGGGATCGGCAACCGCTTCCGCACCGCTTCTGCGACCAAAGTTGCTCCTGCCCCCAAGGCGGCACCCCCTCCGGAGACCTACCAATGACCCGCGCCGTGCTGCCAATTGCGGCCATATCCGCGCTCGCCCTCAGCCTTGCTATGCCTGCCGCGGCGCAGGATAACCGCCTGCAAACATTGGTCTATAATCCCAATGCCGTGGTGCGGGTCGACGGCAAGGTGAAGGTCCAGACGACCATCAAGTTCGCGCCCGACGAGGTGATCGAGAACGTCGCGATCGGGGACTCCGCCGCCTGGCAGGTGCAGCCCAACAAGGCGCAGTCGATCTTGTTCGTGAAGCCGCTGGAGCCAGCCGCGCGCACCAACATGACGGTGGTGACCGACAAGCGCACCTACCTTTTCGATCTGGTCTCTTCGCCCAGAAATTCAGCGCTTTACGTACTACAATTCCGCTATCCCGAGCTTGAAAAGGCGGCCGAGGAAGCGCGCCTCGTCGCCATTGCCGAGGCCGAAGCGCTGGCCGCGAAAGCCGATGCCGCGCCCGGCACTGATCCGTCCGGCATCGTCGATCCGGCCAAGCTCAACTTCGCCTGGGCGAGCGCCGGCAAGACCGACCTCCTGCCGACCCGAGCGTTCGATGATGGCGACGCGGTGTTCCTCACCTGGCCGCAGGGCGTCTCCGTCCCTGCGATCCTCGTCACCAACGAGGCGGGCGACGAAGGCCCGGTGAACTACACCGTGCGCGGCGACACCGTGGTCGTCGAGGGCGTTCCGCCCAAGCTCATCCTGCGCTCGGGCCGCGACACCGCGACCCTTACCAACACCGCCTCGCTGGCTCCGTCTGCCCGCAGCGCCGGACTAAGCGCGCCGCGCGGAAAGGGAGCGAAGTGATGCCCATTCAGACCGATAGCGCCCTCGATAGCACCCTCGATAGCGCCCTCGATAGCGCCCTTGATACTGGCCTCGATACTCCCAAGGAGAGCTTCTGATGCGACTGGCCATGCGTTTGCCGAACAAGAAGGGTGAGAGCGGCTCTGGCGAGGGCGTCGACCCGCGCGAGCGGGAATCCGCCGAGATCATCGATCTCGCCAGCCGCGCAGCTTTCCCGGCTGTCACCGACCGCAAGGTCCGGGGTGACGGGTTCGGGCTCGCCGCCGGCGTGGGGGTCGTCGGCCTGCTGGGCGCCGTGACCTTCTGGGCAATGAACGCCGCGCGCACCGAAGAGCCGCAAGGCATCGGCAACCCCGCCGTTGCCCCCCCGCAAGCCGCCGCGCCCGTGGTGGTGCAGCCCATCGATCCCGCGCTCGTTCCCGGCGCGGTGCCGGTCGTCCTCCCGGTCGATCCTGCGCCCGCCCCGGTCTACGCCGTCAATCCCGGTTTGGCGCCCGGCGCCGCGATCAACCCCTATGGCAGCCCGCAGCTGGTCTTCGACGCAAGCGTCGCGCGCGCGATCCGCGCGGCCGAAGGCGGCGTCCCCGGCCCCGTCCCCGGCACTGCGAACGCTGGAATGGCCGGAGCCGGCAGCGCGGCGGCCTTTGCCAGCAGCATCGGCGGCGTCGGCGGCGCGCCCGCGCAGGCGCGTTCGATGGTCAACCCCTCGACCACCGTCACCGAAGGCACGCTGATACCCGCGATCCTCGAGACTGCGATCAATACCGACGTGCCCGGCTATGTGCGCGCGGTGGTCAGCCAGGATGTGAAGAGCTTCGACGGCAAGCGCGTGCTCGTCCCGCGCTCATCGCGGCTGATCGGACAGTACCAGGCGGGCGTGCAGCAGGGCCAGAAGCGCGCCTACGTAATCTGGACGCGGCTGATCCGGCCCGACGGCGTGTCGGTCAGCCTCGCCTCGCCCGCAGTCGCCTTTGACGGCACAACGGGGCTCGAGGGCAACGTCAGCACCCACTTCTTCCAGCGCTTTGGATCGGGCCTGCTGCTCTCGGTGGTGGGCAGCCTCGGCGCGCTCGCGACCGGCGGCATCGGCGGTGTGATCGTCGCAGGCGGAGCGCAGGGCGCGGCCAATTCGGCGGTGCAGTCGCAAGGCCAGATCAGCCCCACCATCCGCGTGCGCATGGGCGAACCGATCCGCGTTTTCACCGCACGCGATCTCGACTTCAGCTCGGTCGCCGGCTGAGCATCGGGGGATGAGCGCGGACATCCACCGGTTGGGTAGCGAGGAAGGCGCCGCTGTGCCGCTGACAGCGGAGCGGAGCGTCTATCTCGACGCCTATCTCGCGCCGTTCCGCCGCTGGCTGGAGCGCGACACGGTGACCGAAATCATGGTCAACCGCCCGGGCGAGGTATGGATCGAGGATGCTGCGACGCCGGGGATGCAGCGCATCGCAACGCCCGAGATCGACGACCGGCTGGTGCAGCGCCTTGCCGAACAGGTCGCCCGCGTCTCGCACCAGGGGATCAACCGCGAGCATCCCTTGCTCGGCGCGACCCTGCCGGATGGTGCGCGCATCCAGTTCTGCGGACCGCCCGCCAGTCGCAAGCATTGGGTGATGGCGATCCGCCGCCACCGCCGCCTCGACCTGCCGCTCGATGCCTATGACACCGGCCCGCTGATGGGCGAGGGCACGGTGGTGCTGCCCGACCCGCAAGCCGAGCCCATCGCCTACCTGCGTGCCGCGATCCGCGCGCGGCGCACAATCCTCATCTCCGGCGGCACCAGCACCGGCAAGACCACCTTCCTCAACGCCATGCTCGGCGAGATCCCGCGGGCCGAGCGGGTGGTGCTGGTCGAGGATACGCCGGAGCTGAAGTTCCCGGGCGCCAACGCGGTCGGCCTTGTGGCGGTCAAGGGCGAACTGGGCGAGGCCAAGGTCACCGCTAACGAGCTCCTGCAAGCCGCCCTACGCCTGCGCCCCGACCGCATCGTGCTTGGCGAATTGCGCGGCGCCGAGAGCGTCAGCTTTCTGCGCGCAATCAACACCGGACACCCGGGCAGCTTCTCGACCATCCACGCCAACTCCTTGCGCGGCGCGCTTGAGCAGCTTTCGCTGATGGTCATGCAGACCGGGATCGGCCTCAGCCGCGCGGACACGATCGCCTATGCGGCAAGCGTGATCGACGTGATGGTGCAGCTCGGCCGCGACGCGAATGGCAAGCGCGGGATTACGAGTATCGCGGAAACCGCAACGCTGATTTGAATTGCGGTCGCGCTGGCGTGCGACGCAGACCGCCCGACCCGCCTGCTCACCCGGCCACCCTAACATAGTGGTACTACAGGTGGCCGGGTGGTGAGGCAGGGTGGGCGGTATGCGCCACCAAACGCACCTCGCAATCACAACGAGATGTGACAACCCCGGTTTCCTGATTTACACCGCTGGTGCGAGCGAACACATGCTCCGGGCCAGCGCCACGAGGCTGCGCGCAAGGCGGAACAGGAAAGCGATGAGCACGTCACCGACCGGCAACAAGCCCCTTTCGGCCCCTGCGGGAGCCGCAACCATGGCCGTGCTCGGCCCCGACGAATCCCCCTATTTCAACCGCGAGCTTTCGTGGTTGCAGTTCAACCAGCGCGTCCTCGCCGAGGCCTGCAACGAGGCCTATCCGCTGCTTGAGCGGCTGCGCTTCCTGTCGATTTCGGGCAGCAACCTCGACGAGTTCATGATGATCCGCGTCGCCGGGCTTGTCGGGCAGGTGCAGCGCGGGCTGGAGACGTCATCGCTCGACGGGCGCAGTCCTACACAGCAGCTCGCCGCGATCCGCGAGAAGCTGGCCGAACTCTCGCAGCTCCAGCAGACCATCTGGCGGTCTGTGCAGGGCGGCCTGGCTGCGGCCGATATCCACATCGCCGACGAACAGCGAGTGAGCCCCGCCGCGCACAAGTGGCTGAAAAGTTTCTTCCTCAACGAGATCCTGCCGATCCTTACCCCGCAGGCGCTGGATCCGGCCCATCCGTTCCCGTTTGTCCAGAACGAAGGCATGGGCCTGCTGTTCACCCTGACCCGCGATGCCACCCGCGAACAGCTGATCGAGATGGTGCTGATCCCCAGCGCGCTGCCCCGCTTCGTGCGCGTGCCTGATGATGTTTCGGGTGATGCCAGCGTGCTCTACATCTCGATCGCGCGGCTCATCCAGCGTTATGCCGAAGCATTGTTCCCCGGCTTCACCATTCAGGGTGACGGGTTGTTCCGGGCGCTGCGCGACAGCGATCTCGAGATCGAGGAAGAGGCCGAAGATCTGGTCCGCACTTTCCGCAGCGCGATCCAGCGGCGGCGGCGCGGGCAGGTGATCCAGCTTGAAATCGAGGAGGATTTCGATGCTGCCGCCGAAGCCCTTTTGCTCGACCAGCTCGGCATCAACGAAGCCGCGCTGATCAAGACCGACGGCATCATCGGCGTCGATGGCCTTGCCGAAATCGTCCGTGAAGACCGGCCTGATCTCAAATTCGACGCCTATTCCCCGCGCCTGCCCGAGCGCGTGCGCGAACACGACGGCGATGTATTCTCCGCGATCCGCGAGAAGGATATCCTCATCCACCACCCCTACGAAAGCTTCGAGGTGGTGGTCGATTTCATCCGTCAGGCCGCCGCCGACCCCGACGTGGTGGCGATCAAGCAGACGCTGTACCGCGCAGGCTCCCAATCGGCGGTGGTCGGCGCGCTTATCGAGGCGGCCGAGGCCGGCAAGTCGGTCACCGCGGTGGTGGAGCTGAAGGCGCGCTTCGACGAGGAGCAGAACCTGCAATGGGCGGGCAAGCTCGAACGCGCCGGGGTGCAGGTGATCTACGGCTTCACCGACTGGAAAACCCACGCCAAGGTTGCGATGGTGGTGCGGCGCGAGGGCGATAGTTTCCGCACCTATTGCCACTTCGGGACCGGCAACTACCACCCCGTGACGGCGAAGATTTACACTGACCTCAGCTTCTTCACCGCCGACCCCAAGCTGGGGCGCGATGCGGCCAAGATGTTCAACTTCGTCACCGGCTACGTCGAGCCGCACGCGCTTGAGCGGATCCACATCGCGCCGATCGATCTGCGCGAAGAGATCTACCGGCGGATCGACATCGAGATCGCCCATGCGCAGGCTGGCAAGCCCGCCGCGATCTGGATGAAGTGCAACCAGCTCACCGACGAAGGCGTGATCGACCGGCTCTACGCCGCGAGCAACGCGGGCGTGCAGGTCGAGCTGATGGTGCGCGGCATCTGCTGCCTGCGCCCCGGCGTTGCGGACCTGTCCGAGAACATCCGCGTGAAGTCGATTATCGGCCGTTTCCTTGAACACAGCCGCATCTACGCCTTCGCCAACGGCCACCCGATGCCAAGCGCGCACGCGGCGGTGTTCATCGCCTCGGCCGACCTGATGGGCCGCAACCTCGACCGCCGGGTCGAAGCGTTGATCCCGATCCTCAACCGCACGGTGCACGACCAGGTGCTGCAACAGGTGCTGCTCGCCAACATGCTCGACACCGAGCAGAGCTGGTGGCTGCATCCCGACGGGAGCTACTCGCGGGTCGAGACAGAAGACGGCGCGCGGCCCTTCAACTGCCACCGCTACTTCATGACCAACCCCTCGTTGTCCGGCCGCGGCGGCGCGCTCGAGGCGGGCGCTGTGCCGAAACTGTCGCTACGCCGCGGGGCGGCGGCATGATCTTTGGCAGGCGGCGTGACAGCCGCGATGGCGCTTTGAGCGGGAGCACGGGGGAGCGCGCGATCATCGACATCGGCTCAAACACCGTGCGCCTCGTGGTTTACGGCGGGACAATGCGCGCGCCGACGGTGCTGCTCAACGAGAAGGTGACGGCCAAGCTTGGGCGAGAAATCGCCGCCACGGGCAGGCTCGCCGACGAGGCGATGGCGCTGGCGTTAAAGGGCCTGAGGCGGTTTGCCCTGTTGATCGATGATCTGGGTATCAAGGACATCGAGACTGTCGCTACCGCGGCGGTACGCGATGCCGCCAATGGCCCGCAATTTGTTGCTGAGTTGCGCAGCCTCGGCCTATCGCCGCAGGTCCTTACCGGCGAAGAGGAAGCGCTGCTCAGCGCTCACGGCGTGATCGGCGCCTTTCCCGATGCGCGCGGGATCGTCGCCGACCTGGGCGGCGGGAGTCTCGAGCTCGTGCGGGTCGCGAATGGCACCACCGACAGCGCCAGCACGCTCCCGCTCGGCACGCTGCGCCTGCCCGACCACCGCAAGGGCAACCGTACCCAGATGAGCAAGTCGCTCGACAAGGTGATCTGCAAGGCGGGCTGGGACCTTTCCGCCAATGCTCCCGAGCAGAACGGCGCGCTCTATCTGGTGGGCGGCACGTGGCGGGCGATGGCGGTCTACGCGATGGCCGCAAGGGGCTATCCGCTCAGCGACCCGCACGGCTTTGTGATTGATGCCGCTGCGGCACAGGAGCTCGCCGCCGCGCTGTCCGCCAGCGAGAGCGAAACCCTCAAAGGCCGCGACCGGATCTCCGCGATGCGCGCCGAGAAGCTGCCGGACGCTGCCCTGCTGCTGCAGGCGCTGCTCGCGCGGCTGGCGCCGAAGAAGGTGGTGTTTTCCTCATGGGGTCTGCGCGAGGGGCTGCTCTATGATCGCCTGCCCGATGACAGCAAGGCGCAGGACCCGCTGCTCGCCGGCGTCGCGGTGTTCGCGACCGAGCGGGGCACCGGGCCACAGCTGGCGGCCCGCATGGCCGTCTGGACCCTCGACGCCGCGCCCGCACGCGAGCACGGCAGCGAGCGGCTGCGTCTGGCAGCAACGATGCTCGCGCTCGCCGCGATGCAGATCGAGCCCAACATCCGGCTGCCCCAGGCGATCAAATGGGCGCTGCACAAGCGCTGGGTGGGCATCGACGCCAAGGGCCGGGCGATGCTCGCCGCAGCGATTGCAGCCAACGGCAACCAGCTCTCACTCTCCGCGGCAGTGCGCGCGCTGGCCAGCGAGGAGGCGATCGAGGAGGCGGTGCGCTGGGGCCTCGCGCTGCGGCTCGCGCGCAGATTGGGCGCGCAATCGCGCCGCTCGCTCGAGGCTAGCCGGCTGGTGGTGGAAGAGGGCGCGCTCGTCCTGCAACTGGAGCAGAGCCACGAGGCGCTGTTCGCCCAGCAGACTGAGAAGGATATGAAGCTGCTCGCGGGCCGGCTGGGCCTCGGCTGGCGGCTCGATGTGGTGCCACAGATCGTGCGCTAAGCGGTTTTCGCCGTATCGCTTCCGAAGGGCGAAAAGTCGGTGCTGATGTCGAACAGGTCGACGCCCTCGGCGGCCTTCAATTTGTTCACGACCAGATAGGTCACCGGCGTCAGCACCGCTTCCCACACGACCTTCAGCGCCCAGTTGGTGACCATCACGGTCAGCACCGCCTGCGTCGTCCAGATGCCGTAGAAGGCGATCGGATAGAAGATCACGCTGTCGACGCCTTGGCCAACGAAGGTCGAGCCGATAGTGCGGGTCCACAAGGCGCGGCCCTTGGTCCACACCTTCATCTTGGCCATGACGAAGGAGTTGACGAATTCGCCCGCCCAGAAAGCGATGATCGAAGCAACGACGATGCGCCAGGTGCTGCCGAACACGCTCTGGTAGGTGCTCTGACAAATCGCGCCGCCGGGGATGGCCGCGTCGGCGGTGGAGGTTATCGGGCGGGCTCCGCCGAAGCCGCTGGCCGCGCATTCCCATCCGGAAAACGGGGGCAGGGCGGTGACGACATAGCTCATGAAGGCGAGGAACAGCATCGCTGCCGTCCCCACCCAGATCACGCGGCGCGCCTTGGAAAAGCCGTAGATTTCGGTCAGCACGTCGCCGATTACGTAACCCAGCGGGAAGAACAGGATCCCCGCGCCGTAGATGAAGGTGCCGTCGGGGGCGGGCCACATTCCCCTGGGCCAGAACGGCACCTCGACGAAGGTCAGCTTGGCCGCGCCGATGATGTTCGACAGCAGCAGGATCGCAACGAACGCCGCCATTACCAGGTCGTAATGGCGGAAGGCGACCGGCGGGCATGAAGTGGCGACAATCCCGTCGCTGGGATCGACATCAAAGGCGGGATCGAGCGGCTGATCGGTTGAGGCGGTGTTTTCCATCGCCGAACGGGTTAGCGCGATTCCCATCGCGCGCAAAGCACGCTATTGGCACGTCCGGCGCGCGCCCGTAGCTCATCTGGATAGAGCGCGAGACTTCTAATCTTGAGGTAGCAGGTTCGAGTCCTGCCGGGCGCGCCAACTTCTGCCGGGATCACATCACCCGAGTTTCGCGCGCGTCTGGGCGAAGCCTGCGACAGGCGAGGGGAAGGCGAACAGGCTCCCGGCTTGCGGGTATTGCGCCATGTCCTGCTCTGACATGTTCTTGGTCGCCGAGGTGACGTAGCCGGTGTTGAGGTCCGCGCCCCCGAACGCCAGTTTGGTGATGTCGCGCGCCGGAATCTGGACTGTGGAAACCAGCGTGCCGTCGGGCGAGAAGCGCGCTGCGCAGGCGCCGAGGTACATGCCGGTCCAGACATGGTCCTCGCCGTCCACCACCGGGCCGTCGGGATAAGCACCGGGCAGCAGCGCGCCGGTGTCGGCGAACAGCCGCGCCTCGCTTACACCGGTGGGCGAGAGATCGGCGACGAAGATCTTTTGCTTCGAGGTATCGGTGAAATAGATGCGGTCCCCCGAGGCGCTAACTGCAGGGCCATTGGTGATCGCGATCCCGCTCGGGCCCGCAGCGCGCACCTCGCCGCGGTCAAAGACGTAGAACCGCCCCGCGGCCGCACGCTCGCCGTCGTCCATCGAGCCGAACCACACCCGGCCCCAGGGGTCGGTGCAGGCATCGTTCAGGCGGTTGGTCGCAGGCTCGCCGGGGATGGAGCAGAGCTTTGCAAAGGTCTCGCTCTGGGGGGCGAAGGTGTAGAGTCCGTCCTTGAGGCCGCATAGCAACAGCCCACCTTCGGCGGGGATCGCCCAGCCGATCTGTTCGGGCGCCTGCGCAAAGCCACTGTTTCGGGTGGTAGGGTCGAAATGCCACAGCCGGCGCCGCTTGATGTCGACAAACCACACCACGCCGCGTGCCGCGTCCCACAGCACGCCTTCGCCCAGCAGGCTGTCGGCGGCGAGCACTGCGGTGACGGCGAGGTCCATCTGCATCACCCGCGCGCCACCGTCTCCAGCAGTTCGGCCGTCACGGGATAGCCTGCATCGCTGAGGATGGTCAGCCACGGCTTGCCGTCCTGCTCGACCACGCGCGGCATGATGGTGCGCACCGGGATCGCCTCGGCCTGCGCGCGGGCGTCCTGGTAGCTGGCGAACAGCGCGAGGCGTTCAAGGTTGCGGCGGGTCGGGAAGATCAGCTTGATCTCGCCGCGCTCCGCCGCCTCGAGCGCGCCTTGCGCGCAGGTCCAGAACAGGCGGGTGTTCTCCGAATGGTCGATCGACACCTCGACCGCGCCAGTGCCGAGATTGGCGAGGTAGAAGCGCGTGTCGTAAACGCGGGAGATTGCCTCGTTCTTGGGAAACCAGCGTGCAAACGGCGTGATCTGCGCCAGGTCGAGCCGCCACCCGAAGGCCTCGAGCACCGGGGCAAGCGCGCCCGTCTGGTTCAGCATGGCGCGTGCCGCCGCTGCGCTGGCGGCAGAGATGTCGCCGCTCAGCCCGAGCGCGAGGCCCGTCTCCTCGAGCGTCTCGCGCACGGCGGCGATCTGGTGCGCTGCTTCGTCGGGGGTGAGGCCGTGCTCTGCCGCTGCCAATTCGCCCAGCGCATGGTCCGCAGGATCGACCCGCCCGCCCGGGAACACCGCCATGCCGCCCGCGAAGGACATTTCGCGGGATCGCACGGTCATCAGCACCTCAGGCGCGCCACCGTCCGCTGAGTGGCGGAAGATGATGATGGTTGCAGCGGGGATGCCCTGGGGGCCAGAATCGCTCGGCGTGTCGTTGGTCATTGCGGCAAAGGATGGCCCTGCGGCAGGCGATTGCCAAGAGCCAAGGCGCCCGGTTGCCGCTTTGGTGCTGGCCTATCGCTTCGTCCGAAGAGAGAGGGCGTCGAGATGCTTTACATGTGTTTGTTCGCGGGGCGACCGCGATCGTGCGAAAAGCCCGGAATTCCGGGGTTTCTCAAGTTTGGCACGGCCTGTGCATAGATGGTTACGGTCCTAATGGTCTTTGACGGCAGGCGCGACCCACCCTGGTCTCCGGGTTGCGCCTCCCCGAAAAAACGAAGCGCTCCGCACTGGTCCTGCGGAGCGTTTTTTTTGATTTAGCCTCACGCGCCGGCGCAGCGCGTCCGCGCTGCTTGGCTTCCGCGCCATAAGGCGCGGCGGCCGGTCGGCCTGGTGGCGCTTCGCACCGGTACAGAGCTTCATGTGAAACGGCGTTCGGCCCAAACGGCCGCAAGCGCGCTGAGATCCGGCGCGCGCCCGAGCTTATGCGAGGAAAGCCAAGGCAGACGGACGTCCGCCGCCCGGCGTTTGAGGGCGCAAACAAAAAACGAGGATTTCGCACACCGGATGGCGTGCGGACAAATCAGCTCACCTTCACCACGCCGCGCTGATCCATCAATTGCTGCAGCTCGCCGGCCTCGAACATCTCCATCATGATGTCGCTGCCGCCGACGAATTCGCCCTTGACGTAGAGTTGCGGGATGGTCGGCCACTCGGAGAAGGCCTTGATGCCCTGGCGGATTTCCATGTCCTGCAGCACATCGACGCTTTCGAAGGCCACGCCGCAATGGTCGAGGATCGCGATCGCCTTGCTGGAAAAGCCGCACTGCGGAAACAGCGGCGTGCCCTTCATGAACAGCACGACATCATTGGCGGTAACGAGATCGGTAAGGCGGGTGTTGACGTCGGTCATTTTGGCTGGCGCCCCTGACTGGTGATGATGTTGCTAATTGCGTTGCCCGTTACGTGGGGACCACGGTTGTGACTTGCAAGGCGTGCAGCTCGCCGCCCATGCGCCCGCCAAACGCTGCATAGACCAGCTTGTGCTGGGCAACGCGGCTGAGGCCGGCAAATTGCGGCGCGGTGACGGTTGCCGCCCAGTGGTCGTCGTCGCCCGCAAGGTCACGCAATTCGACCGCCGCGCCGGGCAGGGCGGCGAGGATCGCGGACTCGATATCGGTTGCGCTCATCGGCATCGGATTAGACCTCGCCGAACAGTTGGCGGCGTGCTTCGATGGTCATTTCTTCCAGCTTGGCGCGGATGTCGGCCTCGCCGACATCGGCCTGCGTGCCGGTGAGGTCGCCGAGCAGCTTGCGCACCACGTCCTCGTCACCCGATTCCTCGAAATCGGCCTGCACCACCGCTTTGCGATAGGCGTCTGTCTCCTCGGGGGTGAGCTGCATGAGGCCCGCGGCCCATTCGCCCAGCAGGCGGTTGCGGCGTGCAGCGAGGCGGAAGGCGGTTTCATTGTCGAGCGCAAACTTGGCTTCCTCGGCGCGTTCGCGGTCCTTGAAGTCGGTCATTCTGTGTGTCCCTTCGGATACGATCCGCAACCAGCGATAGAGGCGGGCGCGCGGCCCTTCAAGCATGAAGCCGCACGCATCGCCCTAAGCTAATGGCCGCATCAGTCCATCGTTACCACGAGCTTGCCCACCGCCTCGCGCGCTTCGAGCTTGGCGATGGCATCACCGGCGCGGGCGAGGGGGAATGTCTCGGAGACCAGCGGGTCGATTGTGCCTGCCTGGATCAGCGCGAACAATTCGTCCACCTGCGCGCGGAAGGCCTCGGGCTCGCGCGCGGTGAAGGCGCCCCAGAACACGCCGCAGATGTCGCAGCTTTTCAGCAGGGTGAGGTTCAAAGGCATCTTGGCGATACCGGCCGGGAAGCCCACCACCAGGAAGCGGCCTTCCCAGGCGATGGCACGCAGGGCAGGCTCGGAATACTGCCCGCCGACGATGTCGTAGACGATATTCGCGCCGTTCGGCCCGCAGGCTTTCTTGAAGGCTTCTGCCAGCGCCTTGGAGGCGTCCTTGTCCATCGCATCGCGCGGATAGATCACCACCTCGTCGGCCCCGGCCAGCCTCGCGACCTCGCCCTTGGCCTCGGACGAGACGGCGGCGACCACGCGCGCACCGAAGGCCTTGGCGAGTTCCACCGCCGACAGGCCCACGCCGCCCGCCGCGCCGAGGATCAGCACGGTGTCGCCCGGTTTGATGTGGCCGCGGTCCTTGAGGCCGTGGATAGTGGTGCCGTAGGTCATAAGCAGGCTCGCCGCCTTCTCAAAAGGCACACCGCCTGGCACCGCGAACATACGTCCGGCAGGCACCACGACTTTCTCGGCCAGCCCGCCATTGCCGATCCCGGCGAGCACCTTGTCACCGACCGCAAAGCCTTCGACGCCTTCGCCGACCGCCTCGATCACACCGGAAATCTCGCCGCCGGGCGAGAAGGGGCGCTCGGGCTTGAACTGGTACATGTCGCGGATGATCAACCCGTCGGGGTAGTTGATCGCGCAAGCCTTGACCGCGATCAGCACCTCGCCTTTGCCGGGAACGGGAGCGTCGATCTCGTCCAGCGTCAGCGTTTCAGGCCCACCGGTGGCGTGGCTGCGAATGGCTCTCATGATG
>JBBRUU010000037.1:0-19519 GCA_038247515.1 Sphingomonadales bacterium | reverse complement strand
GCCTATCGCTGCGCTGCTTGAGGGCGCGATTATGCGGCCTACCGCTGCGCTGCTTGAGGGCGCGATTATGCGGCCTACCGCTGCGCTGCTTGAGGGCGCGATTATGCGGCCTGCCGCTGCGCTGCTTGAGGCCGCGATTATGCGGCCTACCGCTGCGCTGCTTGAGGCCTTGCGGCCTACCGCTGCGCTGCTTGAGGCCTTGCTTGCCAGTGCAATGGCACTGGCAATCGCGCTCCGAAGCCTTAACTTGCGCAAAACATCTAAGCCCAAGGTTTGATCCTTTCGCATTACCTGTCACACATCTGGTGTGTCGCGGGGCGCGAGGCAAGCTTCCCGCCATTCGCAAGTAGCCAGTTAGCAGAGCATGAACCGCAACAACAAGCCTTCCGCCAATCTCCTTGTCGCATTCGCGGCCTCGCTGGCGCTCGCCGCCACACTTGCTGCGTGCGGTGCGGGCGCTCCCCAAGAGGCGCAGACGCAGGAGCCGCCGCTGGCGGGCTCGACGATCGGCGGGGACTTCACGCTGACGGGCAGCAAGGGCCAGACGGTGCGCTGGGGCGATTTTGCGGGCAAGTACCGGATCGTCTATTTCGGCTTTACCTTCTGCCCCGACATCTGCCCGACCGATATGCAGCGCGTGGCGCAGGGGCTCAAGATCCTGAAGGGCAAGAACCCCGATCTGGCCGCCAAGGTGGTGCCGATCTTCATCTCGGTCGATCCGGAACGTGACACGCCAGCCGTGGTGGGCGAATTTGCCGCGGCGTTCTCGCCCGACATGGTGGGCCTTACCGGCACGCCGGAGCAGATCGCGGCCACAGCCAAGACCTTCAAGGTCGCCTATGCCAAGGAACCGCCGGCCAAGAACGGCAGCTACCTGATGCAGCATTCCACCATCGTCTACCTGTTTGGCCCCGACGGCGCGCCGATCGCCACGCTGCCCACCGATCTGGGCGCAGAGGCGGTGGCAGCGGAACTTGAGCGATGGGTGAGCTGAGGGAGCGCTTCTGGGAGCTGCCACTGGGCGAGCTCACCCGGCCCGAATGGGAGGCGCTGTGCGACGGCTGCGGGCGCTGTTGCCTGCACAAGCTGGAGGACGAGGACACCGGCGAGGTGATCGACACCAACATCGCCTGCCGCTTGCTCGATACCAAAAGCGCGCAGTGCAGCGACTATCGCAACCGCAAGGCCTTCGTCCCCGATTGCCTGCGCCTGACCCTGCGGATCGTCGAGCAGGTGAGCTGGCTCCCCAAGACCTGCGCCTACCGATTGCGCAACGAGGGTCGCCCGCTACAGGGCTGGCATTACCTCATCTCGGGCGACCGCGACACGGTGCGGCGTGCGGGAATTTCGATTGTCGGCCGGGTAGTGAGCGAGGTGGATGCCGGGCCGATCGAGCATCACATCACCGAATGGCCCAAGGCGCGCAAATGTTGGGATGGCCCCAAAAGCGAGGGGGGCGCATGATCGACTGGCTGCGCGGCGCATCGGCCAAACGGCCGCTCGACCCGGAGATCGATCTCGGCGGCAAGCGGGTGCCGATCGTCTTGAAGCGGCTGCGCAGCGCGCGGCGGCTCACCCTGCGGCTCGCGCCCGACGGTTCGGAGGTGCGCATCACGCTGCCCGCCTGGGCCGAGGGGCGCGAGGCGATCGCCTTTGCCCATGCGCGCGCTCAGTGGCTGGCCGACCAGCTCGCCCGGATGCCCAAGCGCGCCGCGCCCATGCCGGGCGGCGAGGTGCGTTACCGCGGGGAGACCTTGCAGCTCCAATGGGAGCCCCGCAATCCCCGCCGTCCGGCGATCGAGGGCGTTGCCTTGCGGATCGGTGGGCCGGAGAACGGGCTCGAAGCGCGGCTGAAGCGGTGGCTCGAGGGCGAGGCGCTCAGGCTCGCCGAAGCGGATATGCGCGATTACTGCGCCGCCGCCGGTCTCGATGCCGTGCCGGTCGCGCTGACCCGGGCGCAGCGGCGCTGGGGCTCGTGCTCGGACATGAACCGCATCCGCATCAACTGGCGGCTGGTGCAGGCCCCCGACTTCGTGCGCAGGTCCGTGGTCGCGCACGAGGTCGCGCATCTGGTCCACTTCGACCACTCGCCCGCTTTCCACGCCTTGCTTGCCCGGATCTTCGAAGGCGAGATTGCGGCCGCCGACCGCTGGCTGAAGGAGCACGGGCGCAGGCTCTATACGAGCTTTGGCTGACCTCAACCATCTGGCGTTCGGCGGGCGGGCGCCTATATTGGCGCCCATGCCCCGCACCTCGCCCCGCACCTCGCTCTCCAACTCGCGCTTCAACCCCGCCCCCGGCTTTGCCGATCTGTGGAGCGAGCTGCGCCGGCCGCGCCCCTATCGCTGGCTGTTCCTCGCTGTGTCGGTGGTACCGGCCGCGGTGATCCTCGGCTGGGCGCTGGAGCAGGAATATTACGGCCCGCCCGAGCAGCCGATGATCACCTACATCACCACGCTCGCAGACGGGCGCAGCGATGCCGAGATCCAGGCCGAGAACCGCGCCAACCAGGAAATCAAGGGCCTGCGCGCCGCCGAGGAAGCACGCATTACTGGCGAGAAGCGCAAGATCTACAAGGCGCTGGGTGCTGCCGCGGGCATGGATGTCGACGAAATGGAGCGCAAGGCCGACGCCGAACGCGCCGCTGAGGAGGCTGCTGCAAAGAAGCAACTCGAAGCCGCCGTGAAGGCCGATAAGCCCGCCACCGAAAGCGCCGGGCAATAGCTGCCAACGCGCTCCCCGCCGACCGCGACTGGATGGCCGCCGCCGCGCGGCTCGCTCTTCGCGCGCGCCCCCGCTCGCGCCCCAACCCCGGAGTCGCCGCACTGGTGGTTTATCAGGGCCGCGTGGTGGGGCGCGGCTGGACACAGGCCGGAGGGCGACCCCATGCCGAGGCAGTCGCGCTGGCGGGCCTCGCGCCCGAGGTGCTGGCCGAGGCGACGCTTTACGTGACCCTGGAACCCTGCGCCCACACATCCGAGCGCGGCCCCGCCTGCGCCGACCTGATCTGCGCCGCCCGCCCCGCCCGTGTCGTCATCGGCCAGCGCGACCCTGACCCTCGCACCGCCGGACAGGGGATCGCGCGGCTGGAGGCGGCGGGGATCGCGGTAAGCCTGCTCGAAGACGCGGCCTCGGCGGCGAGCCTGGCAGGCTTCCTCACCCGGCAACGATATGCCCGCCCGTGGGTGACGCTCAAGCTGGCGACTTCGCTCGACGGCTGCATCGCGCTCGCCGACGGGACCAGCCGTTGGATCACCGGAGCAACGTCCCGCGCCCATGTCCACGCCCGCCGCGCGCAGCATGATGCCATTCTGGTGGGCGGCGGGACTTGGCGCACCGACACCCCCCGGCTCGACGTGCGCCTGCCGGGGCTCGAAGCCCGCTCGCCCCAGCGCGTGGTTTTGACGCGCGGCGCTGCGCCCGCAGAGGGTGTGACCGCCCTCCTCGCGCCCGCTGCCATCGCAGGCCTTGAAGGCGTGCAATACCTCTATGTCGAGGGCGGTGCTAAGACCGCTGCCGCGTTCCTCGCCGAAGATCTGGTCGACGAACTCCACCTCTACACCGCCCCGATCCTGATCGGCGACGGCCGCCGTGCGCTCGGCGCGATGGGCCTTGCAACCCTGGCTGCGGCACATGGCCGCTGGCAAACAGCCGAGCGCCGCCAGCTTGGCAGTGACAGCTTCACCGCCTATTTGCGCACCCGAAGCACCTAGATCCAAACCTCCTAGAGAAAGCACACCCCCATGTTCACCGGCATCGTCACCGCCATCGGCACCATCGCCGCCGCCGAGCAGCGCGGCGACCTGCGCCTGCGCATCACCGCGCCGCTGGACCCGGCGCGCATCGATATCGGCGCCTCGATCGCGTGTTCGGGCGTCTGCCTGACGGTTGTCGAACGCGGCGGCACGGCGGGCGATGCCTGGTTCGAAGTGGATCTCTCTGGCGAGAGCGTCAGCCGCACTGTGCCCGGCATGTGGGATGCGGGCGCGGCGCTCAATCTCGAGCCATCGCTCAGGCTCGGCGACGAGCTTGGCGGGCACATCGTCACCGGCCACGTGGATTCGGTGGGCGAAGTGATGAAGGTCGCGCGCGAAGGCGGCAGCTGGCAGATCGCGATCCGCGCGCGCGCCGAAATGGCGCCCTTCATCGCGGAAAAAGGCTCGATCACCGTCAACGGCGTGTCGCTGACCGTTAACGACGTGCGCGACCGGCCCGACCGGACCTGCGACTTTCTGCTCAACATCATCCCGCATACAGCGTCCGTGACGACGCTGGGCCAGCTGGCGGAAAGGCACCACGTCAATCTCGAGATCGACGTGCTGGCGCGCTACCTCAAGCGAATGCAGAGCCTCGCTGTGGCCCGGTGAGATTGGGCGGTAATCAGCCGCCCGGGTGCGCCGCGCTCAGCCGCAGGAACGGCGCGCGCAGTTCGTCCGGGCTTGCCGCTTCCAGCGCGCCCGCTGCGACATCTGCCGCAGACCAGAACTGCGTGGGCGCGGTGTCGTCGAGCATCGCCCAGTTGGGAAACAATCGCTCGCCCATGTCTTCGGACACCAGCAGACCGACATTGGCATGGCGATCATCCTTGCAGATCCGCGCATATAGCGTGTCGATCGCTTCTACCGGGCCTTCGATCAGCTGAAGATAGAGATCATGTCGGCAAAGCAACGCCCCGGTGATGCCCGATCGCGGATTGTTGCGCCGCGCGGCTGACAGGATTCCCGCCAGCACGGAACGGTCGAAGCCGAAGGGCTGCGAACGGTAGATCAGACGCTTTTCGATGATGGGCTCCCGGGTCAATGCGATGGGCAGGAGGCTACGCGAAAGCGGGGCGGGGCGATAGGGGGGTGTTGCTGGACAAGGGCGCCGGAAACATCCCGACCGAGCCACAATGTGCTACCATGCATTTTGTTTCAATCATGTGATGAAATTCGCTGGCAAGCGAAATATTGTGCATTCAAAAAATATATAAATCGCGCTTGGGTGGTTGTTAAGCCCGTAAAGATTTCTAATTCACACAGGACGGTAACGTAATAATTTATTGCCACCGCCCTTTCCAAACACAAGTTTGGAAATCATTTCCTCGCGAGGTCTGGGGTTTTCGGCGTTTTGCCGAACTGATCGCGTTTTTTCTAATGGGAATTTCCAATGTCGAATGAACTGCACGATATCGTCGATACCGCCGTGGCCGCCGGGACGTTTAAGACGCTGGTCGCCGCTGTGACCGCTGCCGGTCTCGGCGCGACGCTCAAGGGCGAAGGTCCGTTCACGGTGTTTGCGCCGAGCGATGATGCGTTTGCCAAGCTACCTGCCGGTACGGTTGACGAACTCGTCAAGCCCGAGAACAAGGACAAGCTGACCGCAATCCTCACCTACCACGTGATGGCCGGCAAGGTGATGGCTGCCGATATCGACGGCAAGAAGCTGGAGCCGGCGACCGTCAACGGTGAAACGCTGCATGTCGATGCAACCTCGGGCGTGAAGGTCAATGACGCTTCGGTTGTCACCGCCGACATCGAATGCACCAACGGCGTCATCCACGTGATTGACACAGTGCTTATGCCCAAGGGCTGATCACGCGCTGATCACTTCGTATAGCGCAAAGATGCCCGGTGCCCAGCATCGGGCATTTTTGCGTGCGGGCGGGACGGGTGCGCGCGGGAAAGTGACCCCGCGAAAGTGACACGGTGTCACCTTGGTCCGGAAAGCGGCCCTTTTGCAAAATCCTCGCGCGTCATGACATAGGTGAGATGCGGGATCACCGCGCCGCCCGCCATGACCCGCTCCTCGCGGCGGTCGGTCAGCTTTGCGCCGATCCGTTCGAGCGCACGGCGCGAGCGGGTGTTGGCCTCGCCGACGAGGAAGCGCACTTCCGCAACGCTCGCCAGCGCGTGGGCAAGCATGAGCCGCTTCATCTCGTGGTTGGTGCGCCCGCCCCAGTGCGCGCGGGCGAGGAACGTCCAGCCGATCTCGACCGAGCCGCCGCCCGCTTCCTCCAGCCCCTGATAGCGCGTGGAACCGATCACGGTGCCGAAGTGGGGGCCGGTCTTGGCGTCAATCGCTAGCAGCGCGCCCTTGTTGGCGAGCGCATCGGCAAAGAAAGCGCGGAACACGCTCTCCTGCCAGCGATCATGCGCGAAGGTGCTGTTCCCAGATCAGCGGGTCGGACGCGACCGCGAACAGCGCTTCCCAGTCGTCCGGCCGGAGTGGTCGCAGGCGGACATGCTCGCCCTCCAGCACGGGCTGGCGGCCCAGCACGCTTGCAGCCTCAGCCCGCAACCCTCGCCAGCGCGGCGATGAACTGGGGCAGGTTGGCGCTCGTCAGTCCGGCGATGTTGATGCGGCCCGAAGCGGCCATGTAGATGCCGTGCTCCTCGCGAAGGGTTGCGACTTCCTCCTTGGAGATCGGCAGCGTCGAAAATAGCCCGTTCTGCGTGCCGAGCGGCGTAAGGTCGACCCGCCCTGCCGTGCCAGCTGCGGCGAGCGCATCGCGCACCTGCCGCATCCGGGCGCGCATGGTATCGAGCTCTGCGAGCCACAGCTTCGTCAGGTCGTCGTCGCTCAGGATGATCCGCACCGCCGCGCCGCCGTGGTCGGGCGGCATCGACCATGCCGCGCGGGCCAGCGCGTTGGCGTTGGAGAAGGCGGTGGCCAGCATCCCCGGTTCCTGCGCCAGCACGTAGAGCGCGCCGACGCGGTCGCGGTACTGGCCGAAGTTCTTGTCGCAGCTGTAGGCGACGAAGGCTTCAGGGACGGCTGCGAGAACCGCGCGCATCCCTGCAGCGTCATCCTCCATGCCGTGGCCAAGGCCCTGATAGGCGGAATCGATGATCGGGAAGGTGCCGCTGGCAGCGAAAGCCTCGGCGATCGCGGCCCAATGGGCGGCAGTATAGTCGATGCCGGTCGGGTTGTGGCAACAGGCGTGGAGCAACACAGCCTCGTCCGCGCCTGCGCCGTTGATGGCTGCTAGGACCGCGCCCAAGTTTGCCGTGCCGTCAGGGTTGGCGTGATCAAAGGGGGCAAGCTCCATGCCGAGATCGGCGAGGATCTGCGCATGGTTGGGCCAGCTCGGCACGCCCATGTGGACGCGCACCACCCCGGCCTTGGCAGCCATGGCGAGCGCGAGGCGCACTGCGCCGGTGCCGCCCGGGGTCTGCATGCCCTGGATGCGCCCGTCCATCGACGCGTCGGCGGCGCCGAAGATGTAAGGCATCAACGCGGTGACAAAGCCCATGTCGCCCTCGGGGCCGAGGTAGGACTTGCTCTCCTGCGTATCGACGAGGCGTTGCTCGGCCGCCTTGATCGCGGCGAACACCGGGGTCACGCCGCCTTGCGTGCGGTAGACGCCGACGCCGAGGTCGATCTTGTCGGCGCGGGGATCGGCAGCGTGAAGGCGGATCAGGGCGAGCAGCGCATCGGGCGCCTGGGGACTGAGTCGGTCGAGCATGGCTGAGCGCAATGACGTGCCTGCTGCGCTATCGCAACCGGCTTTGCACGCTAAACCATGTCAGGCGGTCAGAAAGGCACCCACTTTTGTTCCTTCGAGAACTTCATGTAGCCTGCATTGACCCCGAGCCGCAGCCCCGCGCCGACCCGGATCGGGATCAGCACCACATCACCGCGCCGCATGTAGCTGGCATTGAGGCCGCCGACGAAATAGGCCTGTCCCTCGCCTGCCGGGAAGCGGTTGAACAGGTCCTCGCTGTCATACAGGTTGTAGACCAGCACGAAGGTGTTGGCGGCATTGGCGCCGACATCGAAGCCCACCGAAGGTCCCGTCCAGTAGACCTTGCGGTCGCCCTCGACCTTGTGGTGGAGCGTGCCGGAACCATAGCGCGCACCGACGATGAACGCCCCGCCCGCCTCGCGCCCGACGATGTAGGCGTTGGGGCGGCCTTGCTTCTTGAGCAAGTCCTCGATCATCTTGGCGAGGCCTTCGGCGCCCTTGCCGAACACGCCCTCGGCCGCGCCGATCAGGTCGTCCTCGCCATAGGTTTCTGCGGTCGCGGCGGGGGTAACCGCGGGAACGCCGGCAGCGTCTGCTAGGGCGGTCTCAGGCGGCGCGGTCTTGGGCGAGGCGGTCCCGGGCGGGGTGACGGGATAGTCGCTCCAATTGCCGGTCGGATCGACGGGAGCAGGTTCAGTGGCAGGCGGAGTGCCGGGTTTGGCGAGATCGCCGTCGATCCCCTGATCGCTCATCGCTGCATCAGGATCGACCTTTTCGAGGTCCTGCGCTGCCACGGGCGCGCCGGTGAGCGCGAGCACGGCGAAGGCACCGAGGATCACCCCCGCAACGCGGCGACGTAAATCAGGAACTCGGGCGTTGATCACACTCATCTGTCAGCCTTTCGCAGCCACGTGTCTGCTCCACAATGTTGCGCAGGCAGGGAGAATCCCTTCGCCTACGGTCCGCAACCGCTCGTCGCCGGAGCGAATCGGAATTACGACGAACCGTGTTCGGGCTAACCTTGCGAGGCTGAACGCCTGCCGAACCGGTTGCTCTGCATTGCGCCCGCACCCAAGGCGCTCACAGCGTACGCGGCTTTTTTGTCGTCGCACCTTGCCGCTGAGCAAAGGCCCGACTATAGCGCCGCCCTCACAGCCAAGCGATGTGCCCGGAGACGTGGGTGAGTGGCTGAAACCAGTTCCCTGCTAAGGAACCGTACTCTATAAGGGTACCGAGGGTTCGAATCCCTCCGTCTCCGCCACTTCCCTTGCCATTGATGCCAGCCTTCCGCCCCCAGCCTCCCCCAGGGGCTGCGGGCTTGCCGAGCGGGCGTCAGCGGCCTCCGGTCCGCCGCATCTTCCGGGCAGTTCAAGGCGCCTGAGCACCCTTCGCCCCGTAGCTTTGACCTATGTGAGTGCCGGGCGCACCGCTCCCAAGCAGAATTTCTTCTGCCAGCACAGGAGGAACCTCATGGCCGATAACATCAACACCGACAAAACCCGTGAACTCATCGCCTCGAGCAAGGTCGAGGGTACTGCGGTCTACAATCTCGAGGGCGAACGGCTGGGTACGATCACCTGCTTCATGGTCGACAAGCGTTCGGGCCAAGCCGAATACGCAGTCATGCAGTTCGGCGGGTTTCTCGGCATCGGGGCCGATCACTACCCTGTGCCCTGGCAAAAGCTGAGCTACAGCACCGATCACGGCGGCTATGTCGTCGACCTCGACAAGGACACGCTCGAGGCCGCGCCGCGCTACGGCAATGACGACGACGCGCCGGAATACAACGCCGACTACGACCGCTCGGTGAACACCTATTACGGCGTGGGCGCCTAACGAAGTCCCCGGCGGCCCCGCCCCCCTTTCGGGAGCGGGGCCACCACCCTTTCGCAAAGCCTACGCCTCGGGATCAAGAGCCTCGGCGACCTTCTCGGTCTTGCGCTGCGGCATTGCGATCATGCCGAAGATGAACACCGCGAACATCAGGCAGATCGCGTTGGGGATGATCAGCGTCCAATCGCCCTTGAGCAGCCCGAAGGTGGTCCACGAGGCGAAGGACACGCAGGTCAGCGCGAACATCGCGAGCGACAGCCCCTTGGTCGATCGCTCGCGGATGATCTTCCAGGCTTGCGGGGTGAAGCTGGCCACCGAGGCGCAGGCGCCGATGATGCCGATCGTGGTGGTCCAGTCGAGGCTCATGGCTCAGCTTCCCACGATGATGCCGCCATTGGGGTGCAGCACCTGGCCCGACATGTAGCTGGAATCCTCGCAGGCGAGGAATAGGAAGCAAGGCGCGACCTCGTTGGGCTGGCCGGGGCGGCCCATCGGCGTTGACTGCCCGAAGGTCGCCAGCTTCTCCTGGCTTGCCCCGCCCATCGGGTTGAGCGGGGTCCAGATCGGTCCCGGCGCCACACCGTTCACGCGGATGCCCTTGTCGGCAAGGTTCTGCGACAGGCTGCGCGTAAAGGCGGTGATCGCGCCCTTGGTGGCGGAATAGTCGAGCAGCTCTTCGGAGCCCTCGTACATGGTCACCGAAGTACAATTGATGATCGCCGCGCCGCGCTGGAGATAGGGCATCGCCGCCTGCACCATGTAGAACATGCCAAAGACATTGGTCTGGAAGGTGCGCTTGAGCTGCTTGCGGCTGATCTTGGTCACGTCCTTGTCGGGGTGCTGCTCGCCTGCGTTGTTCACAAGGATGTCGATCTGTCCGAACTTGCGGATCGCGCAGTCGATGACCTCGCGGCAATGGTCGCGCTCGCCGATGTCGCCCGCGATGGTGACCGCGCGGCCGCCTTCGTCCTCGACCAGCTCGGCAGTGCGCATCGCGTCTTCTTCTTCCTCGAGATGGGAGATGACCACGTTGGCGCCTTCGCGGGCGAACAGCACCGCAACCGCGCGCCCGATGCCCGAATCCCCGCCGGTGACGATCGCCACCTTGCGATCAAGCCGTCCGGAGCCGGGATAGCGCGGCTCCCATTCGGGCTTGGGGTCAAGATCGGCTTCAAGGCCGGGAAGGTTGCTGTCGCGGAGCTTGGGGACGATCTTGGGCATGGGGGCTCCTTTCGGGAGGGATGAAAATCGGGAAGGTGACGTCCGCCGCCACGCCGCCAGACCAATGGGAGCCGCCTGCGATGGCTGACTGGGCACCAGCCTCCAATTTTGCGACCAGGTGGGCGCGGTCTGGGACGATTGGTGTGCGGGCGCTGGCAAGGTTTATGGCGGCGCTAATCGGATGGAACAAAATTATACTGCCGTACGAAGCCAACTAAACATAGCTTAAACTAGCGGCGCGCTGCGTATCGAGAACGGCAAAGCGGGAATTCCTGTAAAATAATACATAAAATGTTCTCCGAACTAAGCAACAAATGTAAGGCCCTTTGCTCTTTACCAAAACTACGAGTGCATCATGTTTTTGACCATAACATGGGTTCAAAACTTCTTAGGTTCGTCCCAAAATCATGGGGATTCACCTATGTGAGACTGCGATTGCGCCATTTGCGCTAATCTGCGGCCATCGCCCCCTGACGCGATGCTGCCTGTCCGGTCCCGGCTAGGCGGCCACACCCGACCCGGAAGGCCCCGACATCATGCATCGCCCGACTGAGATCCGCCCCTCGGCCAACCCCGTGCTGCGTCCGGTGATCATCTGTTTTTCGCACCTGCGCTGGAACCTCGTGTTCCAAAGACCGCAGCACATCCTGACCCGGCTGCTCGGCCAGTTCGATGTCCGCTATTGGGAGGAGCCCCGCAAGGAGCAAGGCTGCACCGCGGCGCGGCTCCAAACCACACAGCTGGAGAGCGGGCTTGAGCGCATCGAGCCGGTGCTGCCGCCCGGCCTGTCGCCAGCCGAAGCCGACGCACATCTGCGCGCCTTGCTCGAGGAAATGCTCAAGACCCAGACCGGCCCGCTGGTGTTCTGGTACTACACCCCGATGATGCTCGGCTTCAGCGCCGGGATCCGCCCCGATCTCGTCGTCTATGACTGCATGGACGAGCTCGCCAACTTCGCGTTCGCACCTAAGGATATCGTCCGGCGCGAAGCGGCGCTGATGGCGCGCGCGGATATCGTGTTGTGCGGCGGCAAGAGCCTCTACGAGGCGCGCAGCCATCGCCACGAAAACATCCACTGCGTGCCCTCGGGGGTTGATGTGGCGCACTTCGCGCGCGGCGCCGATGGCCTCCCCGATCCCACCGACCAGGCGAGTCTGCCACGCCCCCGGCTAGGCTATTACGGGGTGATCGACGAGCGCATGGATCTCGACCTGCTCGCCGAAATGGCCCGCCTGCGCCCGTCATGGGCTTTCGTGATGGTCGGCCCGGTAGTGAAGGTCGCACAAAGTGACCTTCCCCGCGCCGCTAACATTCACTGGCTGGGGCGCAAGGATTATGCCGAGCTTCCTGCCTATGCCGCCCGCTGGGACGTGGCGCTGATGCCGTTCGCCCGCAATGCCTCGACCGAATTCATCAGCCCGACCAAGACGCCCGAATACATGGCGAGCGGGCTGCCGGTGGTCTCTACCCCGATCCGCGACGTGGTGGCAGGCTACGGCGATCTTGCCAGCGTACAGATCGCCGAGGATGCAGCCGGTTTCGTCGCCGCCTGCGAGGCGCTGCTCGGTGCAGGTGATGCCGAACGCGGGCGCTGGCGCAGCGAGGCGCGCGACTGCCTTGCCGACAAGAGCTGGGACGGCATCGCTGCGCGGATCGCACGGGAAATCGATAATGCCTTTGCCGCGCGCCGTCGCAGTGACCGGGCGAGCACCGCCACCGCCCGCGCCAAGCGCCACTACGATGTGCTGGTGGTAGGCGCAGGCTTCGCCGGATCGGTCATGGCCGAGCGTATCGCCGCAAGTTCAAGCCGTTCAGTGCTGGTCATTGACAAGCGCGAGCACATCGCGGGCAATGCCTATGACCACGAGGACGCAGCCGGCATTCTCGTGCACAAATACGGCCCGCACATCTTCCACACCAACAGCCGCGACATCGTCGATTACCTGTCGCGCTTCACCCGCTGGAGGCAATATGAGCACCGCGTGCTGGCCGAGGTCGACGGCCAGCTGGTGCCGATGCCGATCAACCGCACGACGCTCAATGCGCTCTACGGGCTCGATCTGAAGGACGACGCGGAGGCCGAGGCGTACCTGAAGTCGGTCGCGGTCGACATTCCCGAGATCAAAAGCTCGCGCGACACGGTGGTCGCGCAGGTCGGCGTCGATCTCTACGAAAAGTTCTTCGAAGGCTACACCCGCAAGCAGTGGGCCATCGATCCGAGCAAGCTCGACAAATCGGTCGCCGCGCGCGTTCCGGCGCGCACCAACACCGACGACCGCTATTTCACCGACACCTACCAGTGCATGCCGGCGGCAGGCTACACCGCGATGTTCGCCGCGATGCTCGAAAACCCGCGCATTACGGTGATGACCGGGCAGACCTTCGACGATCTTCCCGGCGACATCACCTGGGACCACCTGATCTGGAGTGGGCCGATCGACGAATATTTCGGCCATCGGCTCGGCAAGCTGCCTTACCGCTCACTGCGCTTCGAGCACGAGACGCTGCCGGTCGAGCAAGTGCAATCGGTCGCGACAGTGAACTATCCCGACTACGATGTGCCCTACACCCGGATTACCGAGTACAAGCACCTCACCGGACAGGTCGCGCCCAACACCAGCATCACCCGCGAGTACCCGGCGGATGAAGGTGATCCCTATTACCCGATTCCGAACGACGAAGCGCAGGCGATGTACAAGCGTTACGACGCGCTGGCGCGGGCGCAGCAGGACGTGACTTTCGTGGGGCGTCTGGCGACCTATCGCTACTACAACATGGACCAGATCGTGGGACAGGCGCTCGCAACGTGGCGGCGGCTTGACGCGCGTTGGCAGGCAGAGGCGCTCGCAGGGTCCGGGGCAGTGGCAGCCGAATGAAAGACGCCGCCGCGTTGGCGCAGGAATCGATCCGCCACGTCGCCCCGCCTGCTCCGGGGTGGGGCGGGTGGATCCGCTGCGCGCCCGGCGCCCCCTATTTCGAGACCGAGGCGGGCGAGGCATGGACGCCGGTGGGCCATAACGAGGCGGTTACCTGGCCGCGGCTCGGTGGGCTTCACCGCCGCCGCGACGTCGCCCCGGTCGAGGCGCACTTCGCGCAGCTCGCAGCGTACGGCGTCACCTGCCTCAGATTGATGCTCGATTACAGTCAGGTGCGCCATCGCCACCTCGAACACCGGGTCGGCGCGTTCAACCCGGCGATGGTGCAGATGTGGGATGACCTCATCGCCTTGGGCGAGAAGCACCAGATTCGTTTTCTCCTCACCCCCTTTGACACCTTCTTCATGGCGAGGCGGTGGAAGAGCCATCCCTATTCGCGCCACGCCGGGGGGCCGAGCCACTCGCTCCAGACCATGTTCACCTGCCCGGAGACGCGCGCGGCCGTAATCAACCGGCTGCTGTTCGCCACCCGGCGCTGGGGGCACAGCCCGGCGGTCTTTGCGTGGGACCTGTGGAACGAGATCGACACGCTCCACGCGGGCTACGACATTACGGCCACGACCGACTTCGTCACCGAGGTTTCGGCAGCACTGCGGGCTGAGGAGCTGCGGCTCTATGGTCGTGCCCATCCGCAGACCGTTTCGGTGTTCCACCCGACGATGGTGAAGCGGCCCGAGCTTGCGGAGATCATCTTCCGCCACCGTTCGCTCGATTTTGCCAGCGTGCATCTCTACGAAACGGGCACTATCGATGCACCGCGCCGCTCGCTCGATCCGGCCTGGGCGACGGTGCGGCTGATTGGCGAGGGCATCGCCCAGTGCCCTCCGGGGCGCCCGCTGCTCGATACCGAACACGGCCCGATCCATTCCTTCAAGGACCGGCGCATAACTCTGCCCGATGCCTTCGATACCGATTGCTTCCGCCGCACCCAGTGGGCGCATATCGCCGCCGGAGGCGCAGGCGGCGGGATGCGCTGGCCCTATCGCCACCCGCATATCCTGCTCGCCGCAATGCACGAGGCGCAGGCGATACTCGCCGACTTCCTGCCGCTGATCGACTGGCAGCGTTTCGACCGTCAACCCTTGGGGAGCCGCCTCACCGTCCACGATTTCACCGGGCTCGCCTGCGGCTGCGGCGACCGCCAGCAGGCGATCGCGGTGCTGATGGCGAGCGAAAGCGACGGCGGCGCAGCGCGGCACATCGCTATCGCGGGTCTTGCGCACGGCTGTTACGACGTAACGCAGGTCAATACGGTCACCGGCACGCGCGAGACGAGCCAGGTTCACACCCGTCAGGACGGCACGCTGGTGGCGCTGACGATGGGCGGCGGGCAGGATCTCGCTCTGGCCATCACCCCCGCACCCGAAGGTTGCTGAGCCGCCGCAGCGAGACCGCGCACCCCGCGCCGGGACCGCCTGCCTTATGTTAGTGCCCCCGGCCCTGCCCTGCCGCACCTTCGGATTCACCGCAAAACGCGCGCGTATTATGAAGGACGATGACGCATGGCAGCCCGCGCCTATTGGTCAGGCCAGATCCGGCTCGCGCTGGTCTCGATCCCGGTAGAAATTTTCGCCGCGACCAAGCCGGGCGCGCAGATCCACTTCAACCAGATCCACAAGCCCAGCGGCAAACGCATCGCTTACGAAAAGGTCGTCCCCGGCATCGGCCCAGTCAACCGCGACGACATCATCAAGGGCTACGAGGTCGAGAAGGGCCAATATGTGCTGCTCGAGGAGCGCGAAATCGAGGCGGTGAAGATCGAGAGCAAGCGCACGCTCGAACTCGTCCAGTTCGTCGATGCGCACGAGATCGACCCGCTTTATTTCGAAAAGCCCTACTACGTCGCGCCCAAGGACCAGCTCGCGCAAGAGGCGTTCGTGGTGCTGCGCGAGGCGCTGCGCCGCGCGAAAAAGATCGCGCTGGGCCAGCTTTCCGTGCGTGGCAGCGAGAAGCTTGTGGCGCTGAAGCCATGCGGCAAGGGGCTGTTGCTTGAGACGCTGCGCTATGCCGACGAGGTGCGCCAAGGACGCGCTTTCTTCAGCGAAATCGACGACACCACACCCGATGAGGAGCTGCTCGACCTTGCTACAACCCTCATCGACAAGCGCACCGCACCGTTCGACGCGAGCGAGTTCGAGAACCGCTATGTCGAGGCGTTGCGGGCGCTGATCAACCGCAAGGCCAAGTCGCGGACCGGCAAGGCGATCATCGAAGATACAGGCGATCCTTCGCGGAGCGGGAGCAATGTCATTGACCTGATGGCAGCGCTCAAAAAGTCGGTGGGGAGCACTGGTTCAGCGCCTGCGAAGAAGGCGCCGGCCGCCAAGGAGGCGGCCGCGAAGAAGACGGCGCCGGCCAAGAAGAAACCCGCCGCCAGTCGCAAGCGCGCCTGAGCAAAGGCGAGCGATGCCGAAGCGCGCCGATCCGCTAGAGCTCTACAACGCCAAGCGCGATT
This sequence comes from Sphingomonadales bacterium, assembly GCA_038247515.1. Classification (GTDB taxonomy): domain Bacteria; phylum Pseudomonadota; class Alphaproteobacteria; order Sphingomonadales; family Sphingomonadaceae; genus Erythrobacter. The sequence goes on along the minus strand of JBBRUU010000037.1, from coordinate 3,627 downwards.
TCGCGCGCACCGCCGAGCCTGCGGGCAAGCATGATCCGGCGGCGGGCGGTAACACCTTCATGGTGCAGAAGCACGATGCGCGGCGGCTCCACTGGGACCTCCGGCTCGAGCTCGACGGCGTGCTCAAAAGCTGGGCGGTGACCAAGGGCCCCAGCCTCGACCCGGCGGTCAAACGCCTCGCGGTGCGCACCGAGGATCACCCGCTCGGCTATGCGACTTTCGAGGGCACCATCCCCGAGGGCGAATATGGCGGCGGCACGGTCATGCTGTGGGACCGCGGCACTTGGGCGCCCATCAAGGGCAAAAGCGCCAAGGATCTGGACGAGGGCCACCTCCATTTCACGCTTCAAGGCGAGCGGATGAAGGGCGAGTGGATGCTCATCCGTCTCAAGGGCCGACCCGGCGAAAAGCGCGAGAACTGGCTGCTGCGCAAGGTCACCGACGGTTTCGCGCAAGAGGGCGAAGTGCTGGTCGAACAGGCGCTGACCAGCGTTTCAACGGGTCGCTCGATGGCCGAAATCGCGGCGGGCAAGAAGCGCAAGGCACCCGCGGCGTCCAAGGCCACACCTAAGCCCAAGCGCGCCGGCAAGCTTCCCGCCTTCCGCCCGCCGCAGCTGGCCACGCTCGTCGATGCCGTGCCGACCGGCAATGGATGGATGCACGAGATTAAATTCGACGGCTACCGGGCGCTGATCGCAGTCAGGGGCGAGGAGGTCTCAGTCTACACCCGCACCGGGCAGGACTGGACGGACAAGTTCGCGCCGCTGGTCGCCGCCGTCGCCGCGATGGGCCTGCCGCCTGCGCTGATCGACGGCGAGATCGTCGCGCATGATGCGGACGGCAACCCCCACTTTTCAACGCTTCAGAACATCCTCAAGCGCGGGCACGGATCGCAAGGCACCGACGACGATCTTGCTTTTCACGCTTTCGACCTGCTCGAACAGGACGGCGAGGACCTGACCGACCTCCCCTGTATCGAGCGCAAGGAGCGCCTTGCCGCGTTGCTCGCCGAGGCGCGGCCGCCGATCCATGTCGCCGACCATGTGATCGGTGCGGGCGAGCAGCTCTTTGAAGCGATGTGCGGCGCGGGGCAGGAAGGCATCATCGCCAAGGCGATCGACGCGCCCTACGCGCACCGTCGCAGCCGCAACTGGGTCAAGGTCAAGTGCACCCGGCGGCAGGAGTTCGTGATCGTCGGCTTCAAGGCCTCGACCGCACGCGGGCGGCCTTTCGCCTCGCTGCTGCTCGCCCAATATGAAAAGGGGGAGCACGACAAGGGCGCGCTGCTTTACAAAGGCAATGTCGGCACCGGGTTCGACACCGACACGATGGCGGCCCTTGCCGAGAAGATGCAGGCATTGGCGCGCAAGACGCCAACGCTCGACGTCGAGCGGGCCGCGGCGCGCGGGGTGACGTGGCTTAGCCCCAAGCTGGTCGCCGAAATCGCCTTTGCAGAGTTCACGGCAGACGCCCGCGTGCGCCATGCCAGCTTCATCGGCCTGCGGTCCGACAAGCCAGCGCGCGAGGTCACGCCTGAAACGCCTGCCTCTGTGCCCGCCCTCACGCCCGCAAGCGACGTCACCATATCCAGCCGCGAGCGGGTGATCTTCCCCGACAGCGGACAGACCAAAGGCGACCTTGCCGATTACTACGCAGCCATAACCCCGCTGATGCTGCCGTTCCTAGGCAATCGCCCTATCAGCCTCGTGCGCTGCCCGCAGGGGCGCGCACGCAAATGCTTCTTCCAGAAGCACGACAGCGGTGCATTGGGCGACGCGGTGCATCACGTGCCGATCCGCGAGAAGGACGGCGGGGCGGAGGATTACCTCTACGTCACCGACGCGCGCGGCATCCTGCAATGCGTGCAGATGGGGACGGTCGAGTTCCACGCCTGGGCCTCGCGCGCCGACGCAGTCGAGGCGCCGGAGCGGATGATCTTCGACCTCGACCCCGACGAGAGTCTCGATTTTAGCGACGTGAAGCAGGCCGCGCGCGACATCGGCAAGCACCTAACCGACATCGGCCTTGCAAACTTCCCGCTGCTCTCGGGCGGTAAGGGCGTGCACGTGGTCGTGCCGCTGACGCCGGGCCACAGCTGGGATGAACACAAGGACTTCGCCCGCCGCTTTGCCGTGGCGCTGAGCCAAGCCGAGCCCGAACGCTTCCTTGCGACGATGAGCAAGGCCAAGCGGACGGGGAAGATCTTTATCGACTGGCTGCGCAACCAGCGCGGCGCGACTGCGGTGGTACCTTACTCCGCGCGCTCACGGGCCGGGGCGCCTGTGGCAGTGCCGGTCACCTGGGATGAGCTCGCCGGGTTTGACAACGCTCACCCTTTCTCGATCAACGATGCCGAGGCGCTGGCCAAGCACGCGGCCTCACCCGCGCTCAAGGGCTGGGGCATCGCCGCGCAGGCGCTCCCGCCGCTGTAGCAAGCTACTCGCGGTTGAAGTGCAGGTAGTTGCTGTTGAACAACGCCGCCTGCTTCAAGCGATCGAGATCGATGATCCTGAGCTGGCGGTCGGCCAGCTCGATCAGCCCCTCGCGCCGTAACTCCTGAAGCGTACGGTTGAGGTGGACGAGGCTGAGCCCGTTGGCATCGGCAAGGTGGTTCTGGGTGATCGGCAGGTCGAACCTGAGGCCGGCCGCCAGCCCCACCGCCTTCAAGCGGTAGTAAAGCTCGACGAACAGGTGTGCGAGGCGTTCGAACGGAGATCGCTGGCCGATCGACAGCAACCATTCGCGCTGGATGCCCGATGACACCATCTCATGCCACAGCAGCGCGCGCAGCAGGTGCGGGCGCTGCTCGATGACCGCCTGGAATTGCTGCGGCTGGATTTCGTAATAACGCACGGCGGTGAGCGCACCGATCGAGTGGTCGAGTTCGCTCAGAATATAGATGTTGAAGTCGCAGAAATCGCCCGGCAGGAAGAATCCAACGATCTGGCGCCGCCCGTCGGGCAGGTCTTTGTAGCGGCACGCCCACCCCGACACGAGCAGACGCACGACGGTCGGGTTCTCGCCTTCGCGGGCGATGTCGTGGCGCGCTTCGCGGTAACTGAGGGGGCCTTCCTCGAGCGCGAGAAGCGCATCGCGATCCGCCTCGTCGAGCGGCGTGTATTGGCTGAGCAGGCGGAACAGCGGCTCGATCCCGGCAGCGGTCAATGTGGTCATGCTGATTACTCTGGGTCAGATCTCGGGATGAGATACCGCTCAACAAGAGGCGAACAACGGCCGCTGCGCTTTAAAGCAGATTAGCGGCATGGCGCGGAATGTTGCGCCTGAAGCGGGCGGCGTGACTGCGCCCGCTTCAGCAGCCGGCACACGTCAGTAGTTGGAGGGCGGATCGCTCGCCGGGAAGCTCTGGTCGCTCGCTTCGTCGACAGACGACCAGGTTGATGCCTGCCCATCGCGCATCGCTTCGGGGCCGGCGTCGCGCACCGGGTTGGTGCCGCCAGATGGTTGGCCATCAGCAAAGGCAGCGTTTTTGCCGGGGCGAGTGCCAGTGCTCTCGTCGGCTTTGTTGCGCGACAGGACGTAGGCGGCGGCACCGACGGCGAACAGGGTCAGGATAAGGCGCATTGTGGGGGTTTCCTTATCGGACGGGCACCCAGTGGGTCCCGTCCG
>JBBRUU010000036.1:0-19890 GCA_038247515.1 Sphingomonadales bacterium | reverse complement strand
GCGGGGAGGATGTCCTGGAGCGCTTTTCGGTGAACAACCTTGGTTAATCCGCCTTGGTTGCGAATCCATTCCGGGGTGGTCGCCGAGAACTCCACGAATTCGCGGGTCAGCATCGGATTGCGAGTCTCCAACCCCGACTTGCCGACCTGCCCGGCAAAGAGCGTATTCGCAAAGGCCGGATAGGGCGAGAAGAGCCGGCGCCAGCGAAACATGTCTTCGGGCTCGGGCGGCAGGGAGCGCTCGAATGCAAGCTCCTGTTCGATGAGACGCTCGCGCCAGGCCGGCAGCATCCAGAACAGATAGTCGGGGTCCTTCAGCCGCGCCCGTGCAAGTCGCTCGTATCGCCGCGCGTGGGCCGGGGCCGATAGCAGCGCACCGAGCGTGGGGCGCACCGCGCGCGCCGCCGCACGCCGCCACCCGAGCGCACGGCCGTCGCGGGCTAGCGCCGCTGCATACCCTCGAATATCGCGACCGCGCGCCAGTTGGCGATAATAAAGCGCGGTGCCATCCAGCCACTCATCGCCCCCCGATCCGGTCAGATAGGCACGGCAGCCGTTGGCGTGGGCGAGACGCTCCAGGTCGAGCGACATCGGGCCGTTCTGGGGAATGGGGACATCGCGGTCCCTGCGCCCCTGTTCGTTGAACCATGCGATGCCGGGCCGGAACAGCGGCACCTCGTTGAGCGGAACGCCGCAGTGCTCCGCCGCCGCCCGCGCGTAAGGCAGCTCGTAGGCCGGCGTGCCCAGCTCGCTGGCAAGGGTATAGGCTTCGATGCCAGGCGCGGGCAGCCGCCCTTCGCGCTCGAGTCTGTGCGCAACGCCTAACACCGCCGACGAATCGAGCCCGCCGCTGACTGTGATCGCCAGCGGCCGGTGCGAGCGCGAGGTGCGCCGGACGGCCTCGAACAGCATCTCGCGGTAATGGTCGACATAGTCGGCCTCACGCCGGTAGCGCACCGTCACCTCGGTCGGCATGTCGTAATAGCGCACGACCTTGCGGGTCTGCCCGTCAAAGGACAGCCAGTGCGCCTGCGGCACGCGCTCTACCCCCTCCCACACGGTCGCATCGCGCAAGTGCCACTTGCCCGCGGCGATGTTGGCGAGATAGTCGAGATTGTATGCGGGCCGGTTCGCGCAGCCCCCGATGATCCCGCGAATGTCGGAGGCGAAGATCAACGCGTCGCCGTCTTTGTAGAAATGCAGCGGCCGAAGCCCCTTGTGATCGCGCGCGGCGTAGATCCGGCGCGCACGGGTGTCGGCGATCACGAAGGCGAACTCGCCCTCGATCCGGTCGGCGCAATCCTCGCCCCACTGCTCGTAGGCGCGCATCACCAGCTCTGCATCCGAGCGGCTGCGCAGCACCGCCCCGCGCGCGAGGAGATCGCGGCGCAGCTCCTCCCAGTTGGTTAGATAGCCGTCGATTACGAGCGCGAGGCTCTCGTCCTCGTTGGTAAGCGGCTGCGGCGCCTCGAATGATTCCGCGGTGGTGTGGAGGACCAGCGCACCCAGCGCAAAGGGGCCCTTGGTCCACACGCCGCTGGCGTCGTGGACGCGGTCGGCCATCGCCGACATCATTTCGCCGAGCTGCGCCTGCCGGCTCGGGCCAGCCCCGAAGATCGCTGCGATACCGGTCACGTGTCACCCCCTGCCGTCCGCCATGCGGGGCGACATCCGCTCAGCCGGACCCTTGGAAATTGCCCGCCGCTGGTGCAATAGGCACGCCATGCCGCCTTCGCAATCACCGCCCGTGCTTCCGTCCGAGGTGCCCAGCACTGGTAAGGCGCTGCGCCTGAGCGATGCCGGCTGGGTGACGCGCCTCACCCCGCAGGCTCTCGTCGCGATATTCCGGGCGCGGTTGGCCTTCGGACGGCTCGAGGCTGCCGAGATCCCGGAGCGCAATGCTGCCGCCGCAAAGGCGGAGGTCGCGGACGCAGCCGACGAGCTGCTCGCCGACCGGATTGGGTTCATCATTGCCCGCCTCGCCAAGCGCCTGCCGTGGCGGAGCGACTGCGTGGTGCAGGCGATCGCCGCGCAGGAATGGCTGGCACGGCTCGGCATGGCGAGCGAGATCAGGATCGGCGTCGAGCGGCCCGAGGACGGCCCCTTCGCCGCTCACGCCTGGCTTGTGCGCAAGGAACGGATCATCACCGGCGGCGACGTCGCCCGGTATAGCCTGCTGCTTGGCAAAGCCGGAGCTAACCTAGGTTAAACGCGAGGTAACGCGAGCGGCGAAATGAGCCATGCTGTCGGCGAACATTCACCAATTGGCGCTAAACAGTCTTGCCACGGATGCTGCGTTGCACTACTCAGCCTTACGAAGTTTTGAAAATGGGGATTGAAATTATGAAAACCCTCTCGCGTATCCTGCTCGTCGCTGCGGCTTCGAGCCTCGCGATCGCTCCGGTTGCCGCTCAGGCGGGCACCCGCGCAAGCGAAGGCGCTTCTGTAAGCGCCCCCGGCCTCGGCCGTACGGCTAATGGCGAATCCGTCAAAAGTGGCTCGGCCATCGTGCTCGCTTTGCTGGCTTCTGGTCTGCTGATTGCCGGCATTATCTCGGCGACCAGCTCGAACGACAATGGTCAGTCGCCGGGCCGGTAATCGGGCGCACGGCGCTTGATTTCGATTTAAGATAATCAGAAAACGCTCGGACTTCGGCCCGGGCGTTTTCTTTTGTGATCCCACCCCAACCGCTGCGCGAGGCCTTGTTTTGAACAGTCCTGCAGCTGATCGAATTGGCATCATCGCCCTGTCTGTGCTGATAGTGATCGCCTTCGCATTTGGCGGCGGCGGGAGCGTCTACGGGCTTGCCAACCTACTAGTACAACTCACAGCCCTCACGGTTCTGGCGCTGCGCGGCGGATCGGCGAAGCGATTCTGGCGCGAATCGCCTCTCCTCCTGCGCATCCCGATCGTGCTGGCGCTGCTGTTGCCCTTGGTGCAGATTGTCCCCCTTCCCGAAACCGTCTGGCCCGCCCTGCCCGGCCATGATCTCGTTGCCCGCTCGTTCGAGGCTGCGGGGACCGGCGGCTGGATGACGTGGAGCGTCGATCCGCTGCGCTCCGCGCTCGCGCTGAGCGCGCTGATCACGCCGCTGGCCGTAGTTGTCGCCGGCTGGAACCTTCCACGTCACCACCTCTTTACGCTCGGCTGGCTGGTTGTCGCGCTCGGTCTGGTCACGACCCTGATGGGGCTCGTGCAGCTCAATCCAGCAGGTGACAACTTTGCGCTGTACCCGGCACGTGAGCCAGGGGCATTCTTGGTCGGCACCTTCGCCAACCGCAATTCGACCGCGCTGTTCCTCGGTTTTTGCCTCACCCTTATCTGCCTCTTGCCTGCCCCCCGACCCCATCCAGCCGTGCCTTGGGTGCGCTTAGGGGTGGCCTTGTTGCTGCTGGTGGCGATCATTCTGACCAAGTCGCGCACCGGTTTGGCGCTTGCTGTCATACCGCTCGGGCTCGCGGGGCTCAGGGCCTCGGCATGGTTACTTCAGCGCCGTTCCGCCGGTGCCGGACTGCGGCGCGGACCTCAGCCAATTCTTCTCGCGCTTGGCGCCGTTGCCCTCGGCGCGACGGTGATCGGCGGGCTTGCCATTGCCGCACCGGGCCGGATCGAGGCAACGCTCGAGCGCTTTGAGGCAAGGGACGATCCGCGCCGCTTTATCTGGGGGGATGCCATCTTCGCGGCCGAGCGATACTGGCCCGCAGGCGCCGGGATGGGGGCTTTCGACGAAGTGTTCCAGATCGACGAATCGCTTGAGAATGTCACGCTTCGGACCGCCGGGCGCGCGCATAATGATTATATCGAACTCGCTATAGAGGCGGGCCTTCCGGGACTCGCGCTGGCCGCATTCTGGATTGCCGCGTGCCTCGTCATGGCTGTCCAATCACGCCGATCGCAGCTCGCCTGGACGGGGTGGGCGGGCAGTGCCTTCCTCCTCGCCATCGCGCTGCAATCGATCACCGACTATCCGCTGCGCAACCAGACGATCCTCGCCTTCGCCGGATATGCGCTGCTACTGCTGGCCCGCACCGCGACTAATCGGGAAGAGGAACGGCGATGATCGGCCGCATCCTCTGGCTTGCCGCCTTGCTAGGCGTCGCGGCGGTCACCGCAGCGCTGCAATTGGACCGACAGTCCGAAGACGCGCCGCAGATCGCGCCGCTCGTGCCCGCACCGTTGCGCGGCTACGCGCAGGCGCAAATCGCTGCTGCGGCGCTAGAGCAGGATGACCCTGCCGTAGCGCTCGACGCGGCCAAAGAGCTGGTGCGCCGCCGTCCGATGCCAGCCGAGCACCTCACCCTCCTAGCCGCCGCGCAAGCCAAGGCGGGCGATGTCGATGCTGCTGTGTTCACCATTCAGCTGGCCGCGCAGCGCGGCTGGCGCGAACGGGTCGCGCAGGAGACGGTGCTGCGCTTGGCGGTCGCCGCCGGAGACAAGCCCGAGGCCGCGCGCCGCTATGCCGCGCTATTCCGCAGCAACGCGACTACAGACGAACTGCTGATAGAATTTGCCCCGCAGGTGCTCGGCGAAGCGGGGGGCGCCGGGCAGGTAACCTTCGCCGCCATCCTTGCCGGAGCTCCTCGGTGGTACGAGCTGTTCCTCCAGCGCGGCGCGAGGGTCATGCCGCCCGCGACCTTCGCACAGGTGCTGGGCCTTTCACTGGATCGCGGCGCGCCGTTCGCGTGCGAGCCGCTCCAGCGTGCCGCCGAGGACCTCGGCAAGCGCGATGCCGCAGCGGCGGCGAACCTCATCGCCCCGATCGCGCGCCGCTGCGCTTAAAGCGTGCGGATGATACCCGAAAAGTCGGTGCCCGCATTGTGCTTGGCGAAAGCCTCGTAGATCGCGCGAGCATGCTCGCCGAGCGCTACGGTAGCACCCGCACCTTCGGCCGCTTCCATCGCCAGCCTCAGGTCCTTGAGCATCAGCCCCGCTGCAAATCCGCCTTCGTAGCCGTTATCGGCAGGCGTCACCGGGCCCACACCCGGCACCGGGCAGTAGGACGTCATCGACCAGCACTGGCCCGACGAAACGCTTGAGATGTCATAGAAAGTCTGCGCGTCGAGACCCAGCTTGTCGGCCATGGCAAAGGCCTCGCAAGTGCCGATCATGTGGATCGCGAGCAGCATGTTGTTGCAGATCTTGGCCGCCTGCCCGGTCCCGGCGGCGCCTGCTTGGATCACCGCTTTGCCCATCGCAGCGAGGATCGGCTGCGCGCGGGCGAAGGCTTCGTCCGAGCCGCCGACCATGAAGGTGAGCGTCCCGCCATTGGCCGCCGCGATCCCGCCCGAAACCGGCGCGTCGACCATTTGGTAGCCGTGCGCTTCGGTTACTGAGATGACTTCACGCGCGGTAGCGACATCAATGGTCGAGCAATCGAGCATGATCGCGCCTTCGGGCGCATGGCCGATGACGTCATCCCAATAGACTTGTTTGACGATCGCCCCGTTGGGCAGCATCGACACGACCGCCTCGGCACCCTCGCAGGCATCCTTGGCAGTACCGAAAGTCGTGCAGCCCGCCTCGCGCGCTGCGGCGAGCGCAGTTTCGCTGAGATCGAAAGCGCGCACCTCGTGGCCCGCCTTCACAAGGTTGGCAGCCATCCCGCCACCCATGTTGCCGATGCCGATAAAGGCGATTTTCATGTCACTTCCCCCACGTGCGTCCGGTCCCGAAGAGCTTCTTCGCCGCGCTAATCAAAACTGTCATGATTGCGGCCGCCGGCAGCAGGTAGATTGCAACTACCCATCAAAGCAGGCTTTGATCATAACCGAAGTCTCGCATCTCCACATACGCCCAGGCTATGAAATGGAGCGCAATGAGAACTCCTGCAGCAATGCGTGCTCTCTTTGAGACGTTGCTAAGCACCCTTACTACCGCCCCTTCCACTGCCCTTCGCGCTTCTCAATAAACGCCGCCATGCCTTCCGCCTTGTCCTCGCTCGCGGTGAGGATCTGGAAGATACGGCGCTCGACGATCAGGCCTTGGTCCAGAGTCATCTCAAAGGCCGAGTTAACCATCTCCTTGTTGGCGATAACTGCCATCGGCGGCATTGCGGCGATGGCCGCAGCGGTCTTGAGGCATTCCGCGATCAGCTCCTCGTGCGGCACTACGCGGGCGACGAGGTTGCTGCGCTCGGCTTCGACCGCGTCCATCATCCGGCCGGTAAGGCACATCTCCATCGACTTCGACTTGCCGATCGCGCGGGTCAGCCGCTGCGATCCGCCCATGCCAGGCGCAACGCCGAGCTTAATCTCCGGCTGGCCGAACTTCGCCTTGTCGCTGACGATGATGAAGTCCGCCATCATCGCAAGCTCGCACCCGCCGCCCAGCGCAAAGCCGTTGACTGCCGCGATCCACGGCTTGCGGGTTTTCTTCACGATTTCAGCCGTCCACGGGCTGAAGAAATCGTCGAGGAAGAATTCGGCCACTGACTTATCGCGCATCTCCTTGATGTCGGCACCGGCCGCAAAGGCCTTGTCGCCGCTACCGGTGAGGATCGCGCATAGCTGCGAGCCGTCGGCCTGATAGGCGGCGAAGGCGTGGATCAACTCTTCCAGCACCTTGGAATTGAGCGCGTTCAGCGCCTGCGGACGGTTGATTGTCAGCAACGTAACGCCCTTCGTGCCGCGCGCGTCGGCTTCGGCGGTGATCGTCTCATAAGTCATAGCGGCTTCCATTCCTCATCTGCGGGCAAGGGCGCGAAGATCGCGTCGAGCAGGTCATCGGTGACCTGCTCGGGCGTCGCCGGGTTCCACTTGGGATCGCCGGTCTTGTCGACGATCACCGCCCGCACGCCTTCAGCGAAGTCCGGGCGGGTGAGGACGCGGCTGGCGATGCGGTATTCCATGCGCATGTTGTCGGCAAAATCGGTGAGGCCTGCGCTTGTCGCAAGTTGGCGCAGCGCCACTTTGCAGGTCTGCGGGCTTTTGGTGCCGAGCGTGTCGCGCTCCTTCATCGCCCAGTCGTCGCCCGCTTCCAAAGCGGCCTCCAGGCTGGCTAGGATGTCCTCATAAGCATCGGAGGCGAAGTGCTTGGCGATCTTGTCTGCGTTGGCCTCGATCCGTGCCTTGGGCGGGGTACCAACCGGTTCGCTGAGAATGCCGGCGATGCGGTCAGGGTGGTCGTGGATCCGCGCCTTGATGTCGTCCAGCATGGCGTGGTCGAGGTAATGGGTGGCAAGTCCGGTCCAGAGGCACTCGGCGCCGTCGAGCCGCGCGCCGGTCAGCGCGAGGAACTGGCCGAGCCGCTGGCCGAGGCGCGCAAGATACCAGCCGCCGCCTACGTCGGGGAACAGTCCAATCCCGGTTTCGGGCATGGCGAAACGGGTGTTCTCGGTCGCCACGCGGAACTTGGCGGGCTGCGAAATGCCGACGCCGCCGCCCATGGTGATGCCGTCCATGAAGGCGACGATCGGCTTGGCGTAGGTGAACATCTGGTGGTTGAGCTGGTATTCGTCATGGAAGAAATTCCGCCCGGACACGCCGTGATCGTTAAGCGCCGAATCTCTCAGGAAGGCGATGTCACCGCCGGCGCAGAACCCGCGCCCCTCGGCATGGTCGAGGATTACCGCCTGGATCGCATCGTCCTTCGCCCACTCGGTCAGCGCCGCGCTCATCGTGTGGCACATCTCCAGCGTCAGCGCGTGGATCGCCTTGGGCCGATTAAGGCTGATATGGCCAATCGGGCCGTTGGTACGGATCAGGACGTCACGGGTGATTGGGTCGGTCATTCGCCAGTTACTTTCGGTTCGATCAGGTCCCAGCGGTTGCCGAAAGGATCGCTGAACACCGCAACGGTGCCATAGCTTTCGCGGCGAGGCTGATCGTGAAACATCACCCCTGCATCGACGAGGCGTGCATGAGTACCTGCGAAATCGTCCGTGTGGACAAAAAAGCCGACGCGCCCGCCGGTCTGGTTGCCGATTGCGGCGGACTGCGCATCGTTGGCAGCGCGAGCGATCAGCAGCTGCCCGCCATCCTGGCTGCCGACCACCACCCAGCGCTTGCCAGCGCCCAAATCGCTGTCCTCGAGCAAATCGAAGCCTAGCGCGCCGACGCAGAATTCAATGCCCGCGTCATAATCGGGCACCACCAATGTCGTCATGGCAAGCCGTGTCGCCATTACTGGCGCAGCAGGTCCCGGCCCACGACCATGCGCATGATCTGGTTGGTGCCTTCAAGGATCGAGTGCACACGCAGGTCGCGCCAGAAACGCTCGATCGGGTAGTCTTGGAGGTAGCCGTAGCCGCCGAAAAGTTGCAGCGCCTTGTCGACGATCGCCGAACCGTTGTCAGTCGCGAGCCGCTTGGCCATCGCCGAGAAGCGCGTCTTATCGGGGGCGTTGTCGGTCACCTTGGCGGCGGCGAGGTAGAGAAGCGCGCGCGCGGCTTCGAGGTCGGTCGCCATGTCGGCGAGCATGAACTGGGTGTTCTGGAATTCGGCGACCGCCTGTCCGAACTGAGTGCGCTCCTTGGTGTACTTGATCGCTTCGTCGAGGCACCGCTGCGCCCCTCCGAGCGAACAGGCGCCGATATTGAGCCGCCCGCCGTCCAGACCCATCATCGCGATGCGGAAGCCTTCGCCCTCGGCACCGACAAGGTTCTCGACCGGCACGCGCACATCCTCGAGGATCAGCTGCGCGGTCGGTTGCGAATGCCAACCCAGCTTCTTCTCCTGCGCGCCGAAGCTTACGCCGGGCATGTCCTTCTCGATCACCACGCAGGAAATGCCCTTGGGCCCGTCCTCTCCCGTGCGGACCATCACGACATAGACCTCGTTCGCGCCCGCGCCCGAAATGAACTGCTTGGTGCCGTTGAGGACGTAATGATCGCCGTCTCGCCGCGCCATGGTGCGCAGCGCGCTGGCGTCCGAGCCGCTCGAGGGCTCGGTCAGGCAGTAGCTCGCAATGTGCTCCATAGTGATGAGCTGCGGCAGATACTTCGCCTTGACCGTCTCGCTGCCGAAGCGGTCGATCATCCACGCGGCCATGTTGTGGATCGAGATGAACGCGGATGTGGAGGGGCAGCCATAGGCCATCGCCTCCATGATCAGCGCCGCCTCCAAGCGGCCGAGGCCGATCCCGCCCGATTGTTCGGAGACGTAGATCGCCCCGAAGCCAAGTTCGGCACTCCGCTGGATCACGTCGCGCGGGAAGATGTGCTTGGCGTCCCACTCGCCGGCGTGCGGCGTGATGGCGTCCGCTGTGAAGCGCTGGGCGACCTCGCGGATCGCGACCTGGTCATCGTTTAGCTGAAATTGTCCGTGCATGGCGGGTGCTCTAGCCGCCTTGGGCGCGGCGGAAAAGGGCGAGACGGGCCAGTCGCTTGAGGAAAATTGCTAGTCTGTGCGATTTCGGGCAGAACTTTGTTGGATAATGACCCGTAACTGTGAGGATGAAGCGCACGATCCGGACCCTAATTTTCGTTTACAACGCCGATGGCGGCGTGTTCCACGCGATCGGCGACATGGTGCACAAGATCCTTTCGCCGAGTACCTATCCGTGCTCGCTGTGCGCTCTGACCTATGGGCCATTCACGATGCGGGCCGCGTGGCGGAGCTTTCTCGACAAGCTCGGCTTGCCGGTGCTTTTCCTTTACCGTGACGAGCTGCGTCAGGATCTCGACCAGCGCGACATCGCGCTTCCGGCGATCATGCTCGGAGGGGAAACCGGTGCGCCCGAGGTGCTGGTGAGCGCTGCCGAGCTGGCTGCTCTGCGAGACCTGCCTGCACTCATCGCCCTCGTCGAAACGCGCATGGCGCTCGTCAGCGGCTGACCGGCTCGGCCGCGACGAGGCGGCACTGGTCGGCTTTCCCGGCCTCGGCGGCAGCGGCGAAGCTTCGCGCGTCGGGGGCAAGGCGGCGGATCAGGATGACGCCCCGCTCGGTCGGGCTGACCACCGCTCCTTCCTCGGGCGCGCTCCCAGGCGGAAGCAGGCGCACGCTCACCTCCCGCCCCGTGCCGCGCAGCGTCGCGAAGTTATCGGTCTGCGCATTGAAGAACGCGAGCGACTGATAGTCGGGCGACGCTCCCATCCTCACCGCAAGACGGGTTCCGGGTTCGCCGAGATCATAGCGGCAAAGCGCATAGGAGAGATCGGGCGAGGATCGCACAACCTGCTGGGATTGCGGGGTGACGCGCGGCGTCGCGGTGAAGGCATGGAGCGCAACGCCCCTGTCGGCCAGCGTGGCCATCGCGCGGGCCATGATGAAAGCGGGGGCCTGCGCCAGCGTCACGGCGTGCGTCGCAGCAGCGCAAACCAGCAGCACAGCCAGCGGGCCGAGCCAGCGTTTCATGTCCCGTCCCCGCAGGATAGCCGCGCGATCCGCGGCGGTGCGAGTGCGGCATTGGGGTCGGCCAGCAGCCGCGCCTCGGGTAGGTAGAGCCGCAGCGTCAGGTCGAAGCGCCCGGCTCCCCGGCTTGAAATCCACGCTTCGGCGCTTTCTGGCCGCATGGGAGCTATCACCGCCGACCAAGCCCCCTTCCCCGCACGCTCCGCATCGATGCTAAGCGCGTTGTCGGTGTTAGCGGGGAGCATACTCGCCGCATCATAGAGCGTGACCGACCACCATCCGGCGGGCATCACAGCGCCCGAAAGACGATAGGTGCATGCTTCGCGCAAGGGTTGCCCCGTGTCATCGACGGCGCGGGTGAGATACACCGCCTCGCTCTTCGCCAGCGCCAGCAAACCGTGGCGGGCGACACGGGCGCGGGTGTAGGGGTCGGCGGCCTTGGAGCCGATCGCGAAGTCGCTCCGCCAACCGCCGACATCGACGAACGCCAGGTTGCGGCCCGGTGGCCACAGTCCCGCCATCCACAAGGCGCTGCCGAGCCCCAACGCGACGCCCGCCACGACGGCGGTCAGGTAGACAGCCGCGCGACGCATCATCCGGGGAGCACCGCTTCCGCCTCGATCTCGACCTTCCACTCGAACCGGCAGAGCCACGCTACTCCGGCCATCGTCGCCGCGGGACGGGCGCCGCCGAAGAAACGCGCATGGACCTCGCCGACCGCATCCTGATCGGCTGGATCGGTCAGCAGCATCCGGGTCCGCACCACGTCGGAAGCGGTGCCGCCCAGCTCCTCGATCGCCGCAACAATGATGGCACAGCACCGCGCAGCTTGCTCGGCAGCGCCCCCGGAGGTGGTGGAACCGTCGGGCTCAACCGGGCCGGTGCCTGCGACAATGATCCGATTGCCAGCCCTTACAGCCCGGGCGAAGCCGAAAGTCGCCTCATAAGGAGAGCCAGAGGTCGCCCTCAATCGCTCACTCATCCGCAGGTGACTTCCGTGATCTTCATGTTGCCGTCGTAGCGCACGTTCACGCGGTCTTCGCGGTAATCCATTGTCCACGCGCCGCTGGGAGGGCCCCAGCGCAGGGTGCGCGCGCCGCTGTCCTTGAGGATCGCACCGCCCATCGCCTGGGTCGCGTCATGGCCGACATGATACTTCGCCTTCTCGGCGTTGCAGGTCATCGGCGCGGGCGGCGGGGGCACCGTATCGGCGAGGTCGGGGGCGTCGTCCGAAACGTTCACCACGCAAGCCGACAGCCCGATCATCGCCGCTCCTGTCATCGCCGCAAGCCGCGCTGCTTTTATCAACTGCATGATCTCACCCTCTCGCTGACCGGAATGGCCCGGTCTGCCGCCGTCAAGCTATCAGGCTGTGCTGGGGATTCAAAGCGGGCGACGCGCTCAGGCCGCCTCGGTCGTTTCCTCGGGAGGGACAGATGCTGTCGCTATCTCGGCGAGCGCCTCGGCATCGAGCGGCCGCCCGACGAGGTAGCCTTGCGCGTAGTCGCACCCGATCTGCTCGAGGAAGGCGAGGCACGCAGGCTCCTCGACGCCTTCGGCCACGACCTTGAGCCCGAGTTCATGGGCAAGCTGCACGGTCGAACGCACCAACATCGCATCACTCCGGTCGACATGGGCCTGGGCGACGAACATGCGGTCGATCTTGAGCTCCGACAGCGGCAGCAGCTTCAAGTAGTTGAGTGCCGATTGCCCGGTGCCATAATCATCCATCGAGATGCAGATGCCGGTTGCGCGGAAGCGTTCCAGAGCGGCGACCGCCTTGTTCATGTCCTCGAACTGCGCACTTTCGGTTACCTCGAAGGTCAGCCGGTGCGCGGGCGCCCCCGAGCGTCCGACCAGCGCCAACGCCCGGTTGGTGAAACTCTCAGAAGTCAGCAGCGCCGCCGAGATGTTTACCGCGACGCCAATCGTCAGCCCCCGCTCGCACCAGGCGCGCATGTCGGCGAGCGCTCTGCTCAGCACCGCGACGGTGAGGTCGTCGATGCGGCCGCGCTCCTCGAACAGCGGGATGAAGCAATCGGGCGGGAGCAGGCCGCGCTCGGGGTGGTTCCAGCGCACCAGCGCCTCGACCGCGTCGATCCGGCGGGTCGCGAGATTGAGCTTCGGCTGGTAGAGCACCGTGATCGCGCCGCTGCGCAGCGCGTCGTCGAGTTCGCCGAGCAGCGAAAGCTGCTGTGCGACCGTCTCGCCCTCCTCGGCCGTGTGCAGCCGCCAGAACTTGCCCGCGCGCTTGGCGAGGCTCGCGGCGTGGGCAGCCTCGGTAGCCGGGTCGGCTGCCTCCTGCCCCGCGACACCGAAGGTCAGCGAAACGCCAAGCCTGCGCCCGGTGATCTCGAAGGGGCTACGCATCAGCGCGCGGATGCCGGCGAGCTGAGTCTCCAGCTCGGCGACCGACAGGGCGGAGACCCATCCCAGGATGCGATCTTCGGTGCGGTAGACGGCGTTGACCCCGGTCGAGACCTTCAGGCGGTCGGCAATGCGGCGCAACAGGTCGCCGAGATCCTCGCCGCCGACAGCCAGTTTGAGCGCATCAAAATCGTCGATCTGCGCGGCTACGAACAGCCGGTCGGTCGCGGAAACTTGCCGGAGATCGAGCGCCAGCCGGTTGGGCATCCCGCTTTCGGCATCGATCTGTCGCTTGCGCATAGCGATACGCTGGGTGATCGTGGCATAGCCGGCGCCGCCCGATGCGAGAGCCAGCGTGAGCGCGGGCATGAGCTCGAACCAGAGGTCGCTCACCAGCCGCGCCGCGAGCCAAAGGGCGACCAGCGCCGCCACCGCTCCGCCAGTCCTGATCAGCACCACACGCCGCCGCCGGGCTGTGAGGACAGCAAGCGCCAACCCCGCCGCGATTAGCAGCGGAAATTCCCATGAGCCATAGACCGGCACGCCGCGCGCAAGCGTCTCGGCAGCGAGCGCCTGAATGATCACGCCGGAAATGACACCGTGCGCGGGGACTGCATAGCGATCGCCCAGCTCGATGGCGGTCGCGCCGATGATCACGTCCTTGCCCATAAGGCTGCCGGGCGGGATGATTCCACCTTCGACCGAGACGAAGCTATGGCGCGGGATGGTGGCGGGGTTAATCGCGAAGTCGATCGGGAAGCTCTCCTCGACCGCGCCAGCCCGGCCTGCGACGAAGGCCGCTAGCGAGGGCCGCGGGGTCTGGTTCGTCACTGTCCCCAGCGGTAGGCGCCGCACGAAGCCGTCGGAATCGGGCATGACCGCAACCGAAGCGAGATGCGTATCCTCGCGAAGCATCGGGATTGGTAGCGAATCCAGCTGGCGGGCATCGCCCGACCCGGCCCTCTGCGCGAAGGTTGCGATTGCGACGGGGGCACCCGCGGCAGCGATGGCGTCAGCAAAGGCGCGGTCTCGTGCGGGATCACCGCTGCCCGAGAAATCGACATAAAAGCTGATCGAGCGCACCCCGGCGGCGTCGAGTTCGCGGACGACACGGGCGTAGTGGTCGCGGGGCCAGGGCCATTGGCAAATCGCCGAGATGCTCGCGGCGTCCATCTCGATGACGTGGATCTGCCCGCTCTCCGGGCGGCTGAGGAGGGTGAAACCGAGCTCCTCAAAGCGGTTCTCGGCGCCGCGAAACGTACCCGCCATCGCACCGACCGTGACCAGCAGCATAAGGGCACAGGCCATCAGCAGGCTGATGCGCCAACTCTCGCGGCGAAGCAGCGCCTCCATTAAGGCCAAAGGCGTGCGCAAGGTCTGCATTGTCGGCGTCAGAAAGCGATCAGCGGGCCGAGGCCGGTGTGCTGGTCAGGTCGGCCCGGGGCACGACCGTGTCGGAGCCGCGGGGGCGAGGCCCGCCGCCGTTGCCGTTGCCACGGCCGACGCCATTGCCACCGTTGCCGGGGCTTCCCGCACCATCGTTTCCGCCGCCATTGCCGCCGCCTCCAGGGGCGCCGTTTCCGTTGCCGCCGCCGTTGCCGTTGCCGCCGCCGTTGCCGTTGCCGTTGCCGTTGCCGTTGCCGGGAGTCCCGTTATCGTTGCCCGCGCCGCCACCGTTATTGTTGCCGTTGCCACCCTGTCCGCTGCACGAGCCGCCGGCGCAGACTGCGTTACCCTCGCCGCGCCCGCCCGAGCTTCCGACGGCCGCCGCCTTGCCGCGTCCAGTGTTGTCAGCAACGACTGCCGCTGCGAGCACCGCCACCTCGCCGCCGACGAAGCCGTTCGACACCTTCCCGAGGTCGCGCGGCGTGCTGACGATCGCCTCGCTGATGCGCGCCTGCTGCTGGGGTTGCGGGGTCGCCGGCTCGGAAGTGGCCTCGAACGACGAGCCGGGGGCGCCCGCCGCGGCCGGTCCGCCTTGGGCGCGCGCCGGAGAATCCACGACCCGCGCGCCCTCTCCCTCGATCACCATCCGCAGCGGATCGCCCGCCGCGATCATGGTCACCGCGCCCGGGCGGATCAGTTCGCGCACGCCGTCGTCATTGGTCGATGCCTCGACGGCGCCTTCAGTCACCTGGAGGGTAGCCGCATCGCTGCTCACCGTGATAACGAAGGTCGTCCCTTCACCACCGCTGCAAGATAGGGCGTCTCGACCCCGAAATGCGGGTTAGGCTGCTTGCCGATGTTGAACAGCGCGCTGCCGTAGTCCTGGATGATCTGGACGAGCCCGCGTTCAAGCGCCAATTCGGGAATGCGCAATTGCGCGTTCTGCCGCAGGGTCATGAACTCGCGCCCGCGCACCAGCACCGCCGACTAGCGTGCCGCAGGGCGGACCATCGCCCCCGAGAGAAGCTCGGTTCCGGCCTTCGCGCTGCGCTGGCCGCGCGCGTCGATTACGGTGACGGTGCCCTTGGCTTCGCTGACGGTCCAGGCCCCGTTTTGGGCAAGCGTCGGCATCCCGCCGAACAACAGCAGAAGTAAAGGCATGATAAAACATGACAAGAGCCGCATAAAAGTTTCTCCATTACTACCGTGTTATCCGTAAGCCGCAGAGATCCCGTTTAAGCACACGTTTAACAGGAGACTTGCGGAGGGTTTGATTAACCTTTTTTATGTAGGCTCCACGTAGTTTTCGATAGCGAGGAGCCGGACCTATCTTGTGGCGGGTTAATGTTTGTGGGGGCGCAATCATGCTGCTGGCGACTCCGCTGGCGGCGCAGAATGCGCTTGATCGGACTAACCCCGCCTCGCAGGTAAACCGCGACGATCGCACGCTGCCCCCGCCCGAACAGATCCGCATTGAGATCCTCCCCGTGCTCGACACGCCACTGCCGGGCGCAGCCAACGAGCTGCTCGATGTCGGCGCGATCGTGATCGACGGGCTGACGGTACTCGACCGCGCAGCCTTCGCCGGGACCATCGAGCTCTTCGCCGGACGCCCTCTGGAGCGCGCCGAGCTGGTGCAGCTTACCGACGCCATTGCCGCCCGCCTGCGCGCCGAGGGCTATATCCTCGCCACGGCGTGGATCCCCGAACAGACGCTGGTGGGCGGGATGCTGCGCGTCCGCGTCGACGAGGGCCGGATCGACGCGCTGCGCATCGAGGGCTCGGACAATCCCGCGATCCGCCACCAGCTCGAACGGCTGGTCAATGGCGCGCCGGTGACGCTTGCCGCGCTACAACGCGAGGTGCTGCTCGCGGACGACCTGCCCGGGGTGTGGATCCGCAGCACCAGCTTCGAACACGACGGGCCGCGCCGCGTTCTCGTCGTCGATGCCCGCACCAGCGAGGCGAACGGCAGCATGTTGCTTGCAACCGACGGCACCAAGCCGCTCGGGCCGGTTCGGGCACGCATCGACGTGGACGGGAACGGGTTGTTCTCGCCATGGGACCGGGTCGATCTCAGCTTTTCGGCCACACCGCTAAACCCTGGAGAGCTTGCCTTCTTCAATGCGCGCTACAGCGTGGTCGTCAATGACGCCGGCACCAACATCGCCACGTCCCTCTCATGGTCGCGCACCGAGCCGGGCGCATACCTCGCCGACCTCGAGCTGCTGGGCAAGGCGTGGCAGGGCGGGATCAGCCTGCGCCATCCGCTGATCCGCAGGCAGACCCGCAGCCTGTGGCTCGAAGCGAGCGGCGAGTTGCAGGACCTGCGCCAAGACAGCTTCGGCACGCTCGCGAGGGCCGACCGAATCGCGCTTGCTCGGCTCGGCTTCTATGGCTTCGGGCCGCTCGGCGGCGGCACCCTTCAGGGCCGTGCTACCGTGAGCCAGGGCCTCGCCGTTCTCGGCGCGACCCGGGGCAGCGACCCGCTCGCCTCGCGCTTCGACGCCCGGCCCGACTTCACGACGCTTCCTTGGTGGCTGAACTGGCGTCGCTTGATCGCCCCGCGCGTCAGCCTCTCGCTCGCTACCACCGGCCAGCTATCGACCGCACCGCTGCTGATCGGCGAGAGCTTTTCGTTGGGCGGCACGAACTTCCTGCGCGGCTATGATTTCGCCCAGAGGGTCGGCGATCAAGGCGCCACAGGGCTTGCCGAGCTGCGCTACGACTGGCCCAAGGCACTGGCCGCGGTGCGCAACGTGCAGCTCTATGCCTTCGCCGACGGGGGCACAGTCTCGAACCTTGCGGGCGGCATTGGCGGCGGCACGCTCGCGTCGAGCGGCGCAGGCCTGCGCACTGACATCACCGATGCGCTCGATCTCGACTTCGAGGTCGCCGTGCCGCTCACCGAAGACCGCTACGACACGGGCAACAACGCCCCGCGGCTCAATCTAAGGATTAGCCAGTCGTTCTGAGGCGCGCGGCAAGGGCTCCCGTTCAGGCCTTGTGCTTTTCGAGCTCGTCGCCGCTGACCGTCACCACGTGGAGCAGGTTGGTCGCCCCGGGCGTTCCGAACGGCACCCCGGCGAGCACGATCAGCTTGGCCCCGGCCGACGCGAAGCCGTGGCGCAGCGCCATGCGCTTGCCCTTGCCGATCATCTCTTCAAAGCTGCCGATGTCATTGGTCGCAACCGCGTGCGCGCCCCACAGCAGCGCCACGCGCCGCGCGGTGCGCATCGAAGGCGTGAGCACCAGCACCGGCGTCG
Organism: Sphingomonadales bacterium; assembly: GCA_038247515.1. Classification (GTDB taxonomy): domain Bacteria; phylum Pseudomonadota; class Alphaproteobacteria; order Sphingomonadales; family Sphingomonadaceae; genus Erythrobacter. Next base: position 2,583 of record JBBRUU010000036.1, on the reverse strand, counting down.
CAGGCCGTTCGCGCGCCACCCTCCGCGCGGTCGAGCCGCTGGTGGTGAACACCGTGATCGCACTGATCGGCACGGTATCGGCGATGGTCATGCAAGCGTGGGCCAGCGCGTCGGAGGTGGTCGCATCGGGCGGCGTATCGAGGAAGCGCACGCGCTCCTTATAGCCCTCGTCGCGCTCGACCTGCACCGCGATGCGGTCCATCATCGCCACCGACTCCTCGGGCCATGCGCCCGCCGCGCTCTCAGCCGAGAGCATCACCGCGTCTGCCCCGTCATAGACCGCATTTGCGACGTCTGAAACTTCGGCGCGGGTCGGGGTCGGCGCCTCGATCATACTTTCGAGCATCTGCGTTGCGACGATCACCGGCTTGCCCGCGCGGCGCGCCATGTTGACGATCTTCTTCTGGAGCGGCGGCACTTCGTAAGGCTCGAGCTCCACGCCGAGGTCGCCGCGCGCGACCATGATCCCGTCGGCAAGCTCGATGATCGCATCGAGCCGGTTGAGCGCTTGCGGCTTTTCGATCTTGGCGCAGATCGCCGGTGGCTGGGCGGTGCCGTGGCTGCCGATTAGCTTGCGCGCCTCGGCAATGTCCTCGGGGCGCTGCACAAAGGACAGCGCGATCCAGTCGGCGCCGTGGTCCGTGGCAAACGCGAGGTCGCGGCGGTCCTTCTCGGTCAGCGCCGGGATCGGAACCTCAGCATCGGGCACATTGACGCCTTTGCGGTCGGAGATCACCCCGCCGACTTCGGCCGAACACAGGATGCGGCTCTCGTCCGCTTCGAGCACCTTGAGCCTGATCTTGCCATCGTTGATCAGCAGGCGCTGGCCGCGCGCCAGAATTCCAAACAGTTCGGGATGCGGCAGGCAGACGCGGTGCTCGTCGCCTGGCGTCTCGTCGCGGTCGAGCACGAAGTGGCCCGAGTGGCGGATCACCGCCTGCCCGGCCGCGAAGGTGCCGACGCGAAGCTTGGGCCCCTGAAGATCGGCGAGGATCGCGATCGGCCGCCCAAATTGCTTTTCGAGCGTGCGGATCGCGTGGATTGCCGCCTCGTGATCGGCGTGCGTGCCGTGGCTCATGTTGAGGCGGAAGGCATCCGCGCCCGCCCGCATCAGCCGCTCAAGCATTTCAGGGGAACGGCTCGCCGGGCCGATGGTAGCGAGGATCTTGACCTTGCGGCCGCGCGGGTCGATCCGTGATTGATCGCGTCGTGACATTGCTGGCAATCCCTCTTCGCGCTGGCCTATGGCACAGGCGGATTTCAACTCAAGGGAAAGCCGCGATGAATAGCAATGCCGATCCGCTCGAAAACCTCGACGATGCACAGGCCGCCGCGGCCTTCCGGCGGCTGGTGCGCCACCTGAGGCACCGCCACGATGCGCAGAACATCGACCTGATGGGCCTCACCGGGTTCTGCCGCAACTGCCTCGCCGACTGGATTCGCGACGCGGGCTACCCGGGCGACAAGGAGGCCGCGCGCCAGCTTATCCACGGAATGCCGAGCATTGAGTGGAAGGCTACGCGTCAGGCTCCGGCCACCGAGCAGCAGATGGCGCGGATGGAAGCGAGTGTGGCGAAGAACGCACAGGAATAATTCGCGCCGCCTGTTCTCCCTCGGCGAGAGGCTGGCTATCGCACCGGCCAACCGATTCTCATTTCCGATGGAGACCACCATGGCTGACGACGCCCAATCCACCGACGACCGCCTGCGCCTTCTGATCGAGCGCATCGAACGCCTTGAAGAAGAGAAGAAGGGCATCGCCGACGACATCCGCGACGTCTACATGGAAGCCAAGGCGGTCGGTTACGATCCCAAGATCATGCGTCAGATCGTGCGCCTGCGTAAGATGAAGCCCGACGACCGCAGCGAGCAGGACATGCTGCTGGAGACGTACAAGACCGCGCTCGGGATGGCCTGATCGGTGGGCACTTGTTCAGCAAGTACATGCGGCCGGGATGTCATTGAATTTTCGTCGAACTGTGTTATGTATATAACACAGCATTGATAGGAGAACACCGATGGCATCCCCCTGGAAAGATTCGCGCGGCGTGCTTGTCAGCACCACCCCGACGCTCGAAGGCCGCCCCATTCAGGAATATATGGGCATCGTCACCGGCGAGGTGATAGTCGGCGCGAACCTGTTCCGCGACCTGTTCGCCAATATCCGCGACATCGTTGGCGGACGCTCGGGCTCCTACGAGCGCATCCTCGCCGATGCGCGCAGGCAGGCGATCGAAGAATTGCAGGCTGAAGCGGCCGCGATGGGCGGTAATGCGGTGGTAGGGATCGATCTCGATTACGAGGTGATCGGCCCGAACGGCTCGATGCTGATGGTCAGCGCCAGCGGCACTGCGGTCAAGGTCTGACGGCTTACCGCCCAGCGTAGTCCAGGATCAGATACACTGCGTTGTAGGCGGCGTGGTGGGCTATCGCCGCGCGGAGGCCCAGCCGCGTGCGGGTGTAGGCGAGCAGCAACCCGCCGACCGTCTGCGGCACCACCACCAGCACACCGAGTGGATCTGTCAGCGGCTCGTAATTGCCGAGATGGATGAGGCCGAACAGCAGCGTCGAACTCCACACCAG
>JBBRUU010000035.1:0-20052 GCA_038247515.1 Sphingomonadales bacterium | reverse complement strand
GCCGGTTCGTGTGGGGTAGGTTTTGAGTCTTTCGTTTTCCGCACGCCATCCGGCGTGCGAAATCCTCGCTCATGCGACCTGAAGGTCGCGTCGCTGCGGCTCGGCCGCGTTGCCTCGCTGCTGCTGCGCAGCCGAACCACCGCGACACGGAAAGGCTTCTTTAGATCAAGCCAGCCAACGGGCTGCTCGGATCGGCATACATCCGCCGCGCCATCCGGCCTGCGAGGTAAGCCTCGCGCCCGGCCTCGACCGCCAGCTTCATCGCGCGGGCCATCCGGATCGGGTCCTTCGCCTCGGCGATGGCAGTGTTCATCAGGATGCCGTCGCAGCCCAGTTCCATCCCCACCGCCGCATCCGACGCGGTGCCGACGCCTGCATCGACCAGCACCGGCACTTTGGCACCCTCGACAATGAGGCGAATCATCACCCGATTCTGGATGCCCAGCCCCGAGCCGATCGGCGCGCCCAGCGGCATGATCGCGACTGCGCCCGCGTCTTCCAATTGCTTGGCTGCAATCGGATCGTCGGCGCAATAAACCATCGGCAGAAAGCCTTCCTTGGCGAGCACCTCGGTGGCCTTCAGCGTCTCGCGCATGTCGGGATACAGCGTGCGCGCCTCGCCCAGCACCTCGAGCTTGACCAAATCCCAGCCCCCCGCCTCGCGCGCCAGCCGCAGCGTGCGCACAGCATCATCGCCGGTGAAGCAGCCGGCGGTATTGGGGAGGTAGGTGACTTTCTTGGGGTCGATATAGTCGGTGAGCATCGGCGCATTGGGATCGCTGACGTTCACCCGGCGCACCGCGACCGTGACGATCTCGGCGCCTGCCGCCGCGACGGCGGCGGCGTTCTGCTCGAAGCTTTTGTACTTGCCCGTGCCGACGATTAGCCGCGAGGTGAAGGTCCGGCCCGCGACAGTCCAACTATCGTCGCTTGCTCCCTGATGATCCCCGCCGCCCACGAAGTGCACGATTTCGAGCGTATCGCCATTTGCGAGCGGCGCGTCGGCCAGCGTCGAACGCGGGACAATGGCGCCATTGCGTTCGACTGCGACCTTTTCAGGGGCGAGTTCGAGTTCGCGCACGAGGTCGGCGATGGTGGCGGCGGCGGAGCGGTGGGGGGCGCCGTTCAAGGTGATGCTCTTCGTCATGGCGCGAGACATAGGCGCTCTGAAGAAGGGTGCAACAGCGAGTTTGAGAGGCGCGTGTTCAGTGCGCGGTGCGCAGGTTCAGAAGGTGGCCAAGCGAGACCAGCGCCACACCCGCGAGCGTCAACAGGAACTCGTTGGCACCATGCGGGATCATCAACGCGGCCGCCATCAGCACCAGCCCGGCAAGCGCAATGGCGAACGGCACGACCCGTCCGTGGCGCAGCAGGCCCCAGCCGATCGCCACCGCCGCGACGGCGACCGCCAGCGCGAGGCCGACGCGGTGGATGTTCTCGTTGAACAAAAAGAAATGCCCGCCAAGGCCGAGCGCCGAGATCACCACCAGCGTCGCCAAGCAATGCACCGCGCACAGCCCGGCCAGCCCGATCCCGATCTGATCGAGCCGGCGGCGCAGCGCGGTCCGGTTCGCGGAAAGAAGGGTTTCAAGGGTCATGATCGAGTCGGGGTTTATGTTATGTTGTTACATTCCGCAAGGCAGACTTGCGCTAACCGCAGCGCCGTTTGCGCCGAACGGGCTTGCACAAGGGGCCTCTCGGGCACAAATAGCGGCCCATTATGGCTACCTCCGCTTCCGTGTCGAGCTTGTTCCGACCCGCCTCGCGTGGCCGGTCCCGGCCGTTACCCATCGCCCGCTGGCTCGAGATTGTCGCGGTCATGGTCGTGACGATCGTCGTGGTCGGCGGTATTACCCGGCTGACCGAAAGCGGGCTGTCGATCACCGAGTGGAACGTCGTCAGCGGCATTCTCCCTCCTCTCAGCCAGTCCGCCTGGGAAATCGAATTCGCCAAGTATCAGGCGACCAGCCAGTACCGGATCGAAAGTGGTCCGGCGGGCATGGGCCTTGCTGCGTTCAAGTTCATCTTCTTCTGGGAATGGTTCCACCGCATCCTCGGCAGGGTGATCGGCGTGGCCTATCTTCTGCCGCTGCTCGTCTTTGCGGCGCGGCGGTCTATTCCGCAGGGCTACGGATGGCGGCTGGCGGCGATGTTCGGCCTGATCCTCGGGCAGGGCGCGCTTGGCTGGTACATGGTGTCCTCTGGCGTCGGCACCGATCTGACCAGCGTGAGCCACTTCCGCCTGTCGGCCCATCTACTGACCGCGCTGTTTCTGCTCGCTGGATTGGTGTGGACCGCGCGCGATCTGCGGCGGCTGGCGGGCGATCCTGCAGCGCGTCCATCGCGCATGAGTTCCGGCGCGGCGATCGTGGCGGGCGTGCTGTTCGTCCAGCTGATGCTCGGCGCGTGGGTGGCAGGGCTCGATGCCGGCCTTGCGGCCTCTGACTGGCCGTTGATGAACGGGCGACTGGTGCCCGAAATCGACTGGTCGGACGGGGTGATCTGGACGCTAACGCACGATCCCTTCCTGCTCCAGTTCCTGCACCGGTGGTGGGCATGGGTCGCGGTCGCCGCGCTGGTGTGGCTGTCGCGCCGTGTGCGCAAAGCCGACCGCTTCGCGAGCGTAGCCGTCTACACCGCCTTTGGAACGATGGTGTTGCTTGGAATCGCCACGGTGATGAGCGGCGTATCGCTGTGGATCGCGGCTGCGCACCAGCTAGTCGGCGCGCTGACGGTGGTGGCGACGGTGCGAGCGATGCATAGCGACGGCCTTGCGCGGAAGGCAGCGTAATGTCCGGCGCCGCGCTGGTGTGGTGCCCTTTTCCGGACGCGGAAAGCGCCCGCGCTGCGGCGGCCACGCTGCTCGATGAGCGCCTGATCGCCTGCGCCAACATCCTCGGCAGCATCGAATCCCACTTCATGTGGGAGGGCGCCCGGGCGAGCGGCACCGAAGTCGGGGTGCTGTTCAAGACGACCGGCGAGCGGCTCGAGGATGTCGTCGAACGGCTCGGAGAGCTCCATCCCTACGACACCCCGGCGATCTTCGGCTGGCTTGTCGATGAAGCCCATCCGGCGACGCTCGCATGGCTGGCAGGGACCATTTCGATCTAGCGGTATTATTTTACCGCATCGCAAAACGGCACTTTTGCTTGACTTTGCGGGCCCTCGGCGACAGTTGCGCCCCACTTCTCTGCTCGGCTACGTGCCTTGCGGGGGCGATTCTCCCGGATATCCTCTGGAAGACAGTTTCGAACCAAGGACACATGCCATGAAGGCACTCACCAAGCAGACCCGGTCGATCAAACCGGCCGAGGTCGAAAAGAACTGGCACATCATCGACGCCGACGGACTCGTCGTCGGTCGTGTCGCCGCGATCATCGCCAACATTCTGCGCGGCAAGACCAAGCCGACCTACACTCCACACGTCGATTGCGGCGATCACGTGATCGTCATCAACGTCGAGAAGGTGAAGTTCACCGGCAAGAAGATGGGCGACAAGATCTATTACAAGCACACCGGCCACCCTGGCGGGATCAAGGAAACCACCCCGGCCAAGGTGCTGGGAGGACGGTTCCCTGAACGCGTGCTCGAAAAGGCGATCGAGCGGATGATTCCGCGCGGGCCCCTTGGCCGTGATCAGATGCGTGCGCTGCACCTCTATGTCGGCACCGAGCACCCGCATGACGGCCAGAAGCCACAGGTGCTCGACGTCGCTTCCATGAACCGCAAGAACAAGGTGGCTGCATAATGTCTGATGAAACCACCACCGAAACGACCAGCGTCTCGGATCTCGCCGATCTCAAGGACATCGCCGCTGGCGTCCCGCAGGGCGACGCTGCCGAAATCGCCCGCGTTGCGATGCCGCTGCGCGACCGCGAAATCGATGCGCAGGGCCGTTCCTATGCCACCGGTCGCCGCAAGGACGCGGTTGCCCGCGTGTGGGTCAAGCCGGGCACCGGCAAGATCACCATTAACGGCCGCGATCAGGAAACCTACTTCGCGCGTCCGACCCTGCGTCTGGTGATCAACCAGCCCTTCACGATTACTGACCGCAACGGCCAGTACGACGTGGTCTGCACCGTGCGCGGCGGCGGCCTGTCGGGTCAGGCCGGCGCTGTGAAGCACGGCATCGCCCAGGCGCTGACCAAGTATGAGCCGGAACTGCGCTCCGCCGTGAAGGCCGAAGGCTTCCTGACCCGCGACAGCCGCGTGGTCGAGCGTAAGAAGTACGGCAAGGCCAAGGCCCGCCGCAGCTTCCAGTTCTCGAAGCGCTAATCGCGCTTCTGGGGGCAGTTCTCGAAGCGCTAATCGCGCTTCTGGGGGCAGTTCTCGAAGCGCTAATCGCGCTTCTGGGGGCAGTTCTCGAAGCGCTAAGCCTCACACACTCCAAATACGTCAAGGGCGGCCCCGCAAGGGAGCCGCCCTTTTCATTTGCCGCAGCGCCCTGGGGGACTCAGCGCTGCAGCAGCATGATCCCGAACGCGAGACCGCTGCCCGAAATGAAGATCGGCCACGACCAGTACAGCTTGGCATCCGCGATATTGACCAAGTGGATCGCCAGCGGACCAGCGCTGCTCCCTTGCGAGCCGATCACCAGGGCAAGCACCGCCGACAAGACCGCGCCGAGCACCAAGGCCTTGATCACATCCATCGCCATTTTCTTCGTCGCCTCCTTAAGGCAGCGCGCCGGTTGCTCAGGGCAGGGATAGAGGTCACGCGTTCGCGCCGAGCGGCTCCACTGGCCCTGCATCGCCATTTCACCAACAAAATCTTAAAGCAGTCGATAGAGGAAAGGTTAAAGACGGCCCCGGTGAAATTACCAGAGCTGGCACTTGCACCCCCTCAATGCACAGGCGGATCGACCGGCGGCACACGGTGGATCGGCGCGACCGGCTCACCTTCGCTGCGGGGCGGCATCGCGTCCGGGGGGACGTCCTCGATCATCATGTCGCGGCTCGGTACGTGCTCGAGATTGCGGACGGTCACAGTGAGCTCCACCCCGTCCCAGACCAGCTCGTTGAAGCCCGGCGGGGTGGAGCGAAGGCGGTGTGAAAGGGTGCCCGCGCCGATCATGCGCACCTCCCCCTCGCTGGTCGGCTCGGCAATGTCGAAGGCATCGTGGACATGGCCCGACAGCACGCCGAGGACCTTGCGCCGTGCCAGTTCGGTGAGCGCCTGCTCGCCATGGCGGGTCAACGCGGTGCCGTGGGTGCCGACCTCGCGCAACGGATGGTGCACCGCAACCAGCGCGCGCGTCCCTGCGGGCAGCGCGTCGAGCGCGGCAAGGCAGCTTTCGAGCGCCTCGGGCGTCACCCACCCCTTCGACCAGTTGAGCCGCGGCTGCCAGCGCCGCACGGTCTTCAGCGGCACGATGGCGAGGCCCGGCAGGGTAAGCTGACGCTCGACCAAGGACTTCATCCCCTCGAACCGCTTGTAGGGCGTCAGAAACCGCTCAACCGGGTTGAAATAGGGCATGTCGTGATTGCCGATGCTGATCGTCACCGGCACGTCGAGCGCATTGATCCAGCGCGTCGCTGCGTCCCATTCGCTGTGACGGGCACGCATGGTGTGATCGCCGGTGATCGCTACCGCGTCGGGGCGCTTGGCCGCGATCTCTTCCCGCACCCAAGCCAGCGCCGCGCGGTCCTCAAGCCCGAAGTGGATGTCGGAGAGGTGGAAGAGGCGCAGGCGTTCAGAGGTCATGCGCGGTCGCCAGCAGGTCGACGCCGCTAGGCTCGACCGTGAAGCGGAAGGGCGATGGACATTCTGCGGGCTCTCCGTCGATGAGGCAGGCGAGCGGGCTGCCGTCAATGCTCGCAAGCTTGATCGATTCAGACACCCCCAACCGGTCGTGCGGGCCTTCGCGGAACCGGCGGCGCAGCACCGCCCAGGCCTGCCCCGCATAATCGAGCGGCGCGTCGGCATAATAGCCGTCAGCCTGGACGCCGTGCTCGCCGGGAGTGAGTTCGACGAGCGCATAGCCATCTTCGCGGGCTAGGATGTTCTCGGGCGCGCCGACATAAGGGCCGGCGGCGCTGTGCTTGATCGCCTCGATCGCGCCTGCCGCAACCTCGGCGATGGCGAGGTTGCGCATCGATTCGCGCACCCGGCTCCAGCTGGTGCCCGGCCCGACCAGCAGTCCGGCCAGCGCAAGGCCCGCTTCGGAGCGCACGCAGGCGACGCGCCGCGCCTGTGCGCCTCCGCCCGCAACCAAATCGAGGATGGCCTCCATCCCGAGCGAGCGGTGGAGCCGCTTGGCGAGCAGGTTCATCGTCCCGCCGGGGAGCACCAGCACCGCGCCGCTCCAGCCTGCAAGGTGGTTGATCAGCGCGTTGACGCTGCCGTCGCCGGTATAGACAACCACCAGCGCGATCCCGGCGGCATCGAGCGCCGCGATGTCCGGCAGCGCGTCGTCGGGAAAGGCGATGACGCGATCAACCCCGAAGCCACGATCGCTCAGCGCGGCGGTGACCGTCTCGCAGGACGAGGCATTATTGCTCCCGCTCGCAGGATTGACGACGAGCCAGCAGACGGGGTTCGCCAAAGCGTTCATGTGTGCGGCAATCATGTGTGTCCTAAACCCTGCGGCTGAGGATGAGCCATGCAGCCCCGGCGTTAAAAGCGGTGTAGGCGGCATAGGCCCAGGCATATCCCGGCCAACCCCTGACTGACAGCAGTAGCGCAAAGAACAGCACCGCGAACTCGCTTCCCAGCGCGGCGCGGCGGCCGAATGTCTGGCTGACCTGCGGCAGGCGCACCAGCAGCGGGTGCCCGCTCTCGAAGACCGCCCGGTTGATTGCGAAGTTCGCAATGCCCAGCAGGAAGATGATGGCGGTGGCCCAAGTCATGGTCGTTGTTATGGGCGCGCGCTGGTCGATTGGAAATGGCCATTCATCGTGTTGGCAACGCCATTGGTCTCATTGCCGCCGCACCGGTCGAGGGCGGTGCACGGGTTGATCGAAGGTCGCATGCGCCCCCTCCCTCAGCGGCTTATCAAGGGTGTCGCAGGGTGACTGGCACCCCCCCGGATCGACCCCCCGCCGATCTCAGCCCCTGCAAGAGACGGAGAACCAAGTCATGAAATCCCTTGTGAAAACAGCAGCCAGTGCCCTTGCGACGCTCGGCCTTGCCTGCGCCGCTGTCACCCCCGCCTTTGCCGGCAACACCGAGCCTAGGACCGCTTCGGTATCCTATGCCGACATCAATATCGGCACCGCGAAAGGCCAGAAGATTCTCGACCAGCGGATCGAAACGGCGGTGCGCCAGGTGTGCCGCACGACCAACCTCGATACCGGCACGCGGATCATGAACAGCGACGCCCTGAGCTGCCTCGCCAAGGCTCGCGCCGATGCCAAGCGGCAGGTCGCAGCGCTGATGGCCAACGAGCAACGCGGCGGCTGAACCGCGCACGCGACCCTGCACCCCGCCCCCACGCGGTGCAGGCGATACGGCCCGAACCCTTTCTAGTCCCTGGGGTTCGGGCCGTTTTTTCGTGACGTGAGAACGTGCCACGAGAACGTGCCAGGAGATGGGGCGCAAAAGCGCCGGGATTATCTTCCCGCCATCGCCTTGACCCGCGCGAGATAGGTGCGCCCGATCCTCAGCGCCTCGCCGTTCACTAGCTCCGCCGACCACACTCCGAGGCCATCGTGCCTCAATCCGCGGATATGATCGCGGCGCAGGATCGTCGAGCGGTGGATGCGGATGAACTGTTCGGGATCAAGCCGCTCTTCGAGGCCCGCTATGGTCTGGAGCAGCAAGTAGGAGCGCCCGGCCTCGGGTCCGCCGACATGGAGGCGCACATAATCGCGCTCGGCGTCGATCTGGTGGACCTCGCTCACTCCGATGCGCAAAAGCTCGGAACGGTGCGGCACCCACAGCTCATCGAGATAGCGACTTACCTTCTGACGGCGTTGGCCGCGGCGGGCGACGGCGCGCTCAATCGCGCGTTCGAGCCGGTCGGCGGAGACGGGCTTCAGCACGTAATCGACCGCTTCCAGGTCGAAGGCCTCGACCGCGAAATGGTCATGCGCGGTGACGAAGATCACTACCGGGGATTGGGGGGCTTGCGCGAAATGCCGCGCGACGCCGAGGCCGTCCAACTCCGGCATGGTCATGTCGAGCAGCACCAGATCGGGCTGGAGCTTCTCGGCAAGCCGCAGCGCCGCAGCACCGTCGCTGGCGGTGCCGACGACGCGCACGGCGGGTATCTCTGCGCAGATGACCTGCACCCGCTCAACTGCAAGCGGCTCGTCGTCGATGATCAGAGTGCGCAGGGCAGCGGTTTCGGTGTCGGTCTCATGCATGGCGGTTGCTTTGCTGATTCGCGGGCCGGGACAGGGGGATGCGGATTTCGGTGCAGTAGCCTCCCGGCACCGGGCCCGAACTGAAGCCGATGTCGGGCCCGAAGCGCGCCTCAAGCCGGTCGCGGACATTGGCAAGACCGATGCCGAAGCCGTGGGTCATGCCCTGGGGTACGCCCGGGCCATCGTCGCCGACGGTGATCACCAGGCGGTCGAATTCTTCGCGAGCAGCCAAAGTGATGGTCACCGGGCGCGACACCGGGGATACCGCGTATTTCACCGAATTCTCAACCAGCGGCTGGAGGATCATGCCCGGCACGCGCGCTTCCTCGAGATCGGCGGGGAGATCGTACATCGTCACCAGCCGGGTCGGGAAACGCACCGCCTCGATATCGAGGTAGAGCTTCTGGAGATCGAATTCGTCGCGCAGCCCCACATCGGCAGTTGGCTCTGTGGCGAGGCTGTGGCGGTAGAACAGGCTGATCGTCTGGATCATCATCTCGGCGCGGTCGGCCCGGCCGGTCATCACCAGCGCGGACAGCGAGTTCAGCGTGTTGAACAGGAAATGCGGATTGACCTGATAACGCAGGCTTCGCAGCTCGGCGGCCTTGGCAGCGGAGCGGAACTGGTCCTCGCGCCGCTGCGAGACTTGTGCCTGAACGCCTGCGAGCAACGCGAAATAGGTCGAAGCCCAGGCGAGCAGCAGGAAATAGCGCCCGAGCGCCACATCGAGCAGCTTTTGCCAGAAGTCGCTGTAGGTTTCTGCCGGCTCGATGATCACCGACCGGGTTGCCCCGCCGGTGCTCGGCCCGGCGGCATCGTCCGGGCGCACGGGAACCTCGACCAGCAGGTTCCCGCTTTCATCGCGGCGCAGGTTGATGTTGTTCTTCTGGGCATAGGCCTGCTCCATCGCGGAGGACATGTCCCTGAACACCAGATAATTGACCTGCCCGATGGCGACCGCCACCGGCAGCGCCAGCGCGATCGCGGCGAAGATCTTGAGCCACAGAGCGCGGTTGTCGAACAGGCGCAGCAGCAGCCACAGCACGATCGTCAGCAGCAGGCCAATGCCCGTGACTGCCAGCCGCCGCCAGCCGAGCTCGAACTGGAGGCCGAAGTCCATCACCAAACTGCGGGCCGTGGTGAGGACGAAATAGGTCGCCCACAGCACGACCATCGAGAACAGCACTGTGCGGAAGGATACGGTCGGGGCGGGTTCGCCAAGGTCGGCTGCGCTGGTCGGGATCATCGTCATTATGCCGAACAGCAATAGCGCCCCCGCCCGGTGAGCGCCACTGGCTTAGGCGCTCATCGTCGGGCGGGGTCAGGTCTTGGTCGAATGACTAGGCTGTGGGTTTGATCATATCGGCGGGCACCACCCACTGGGCAAACTGCTCTTCGCTGAGCAGTCCAAGCGCCAGCGCCGCCTCCTTCAGCGTCGTCCCCTCGGCGTGCGCCTTCTTCGCGATCTTCGCCGCGTTGTCGTAGCCGATATGCGGGTTCAATGCGGTCACCAGCATCAGACTGTCGTTCAGGAGCTGCGTGATGCGATCGCGGTTGGCCTCGATCCCGACCACGCAATTGTCGGTGAAGGCGTGGGCAGCGTCGCCGATCAGCTTCATCGACTGCAGCACGTTGTAAATGATCACCGGCTTGAAGACGTTCAATTCGAGGTGGCCGTGCGAACCCGCAACCGTCACCGTCATATTGTTGCCCATCACCTGCGCACAGACCATCGTCATCGCTTCGCACTGGGTCGGGTTGACCTTACCCGGCATGATCGAGGAGCCCGGCTCGTTGGCGGGAAGGCTCAGTTCGCCGAGGCCGCTGCGGGGGCCGGAGCCGAGCAGACGGATGTCGTTGGCGATTTTCATCAGGCTGACCGCAAGCACGTTCAATGCGCCGGAAATCTCGACCATCGCGTCATGCGCGGCGAGCGCTTCAAACTTGTTGGGCGCGGTGACGAAGGCGTGGCCGGTCTCTGCGGCGACCTGCGCGGCGATCTCCTCGGCAAACCCGACCTTGGCGTTGATCCCGGTGCCCACGGCCGTGCCGCCCTGCGCCAGTTCGAGCACGCGCGGCAGCGCGGCTTCCACACGCTTGATGCCGTACTCGACCTGTTTGGCATAGCCCGAGAACTCCTGCCCCAGCGTCATCGGGGTCGCATCCTGCAAGTGGGTTCGGCCGATCTTGACGATTGGCGCGAATTCCTGCGCCTTGGAATCGAGCGCGCCGTGCAATTTCTTCAAGGCAGGGATCAGGTGATCGAGCGCCTCGGTCGCCGCGGCGATGTGCATTGCGGTGGGGAAAGTGTCGTTCGACGACTGGCCCATATTGCAGTGGTCATTGGGGTGCACAGGCGTCTTGCCGCCCTTGTGGCCGGTCAGCATCTCGTTGGCACGGCTGGCGATCACCTCGTTGGCGTTCATGTTCGACTGGGTGCCCGATCCGGTCTGCCACACCACCAGCGGGAACTGGTCCGCAAGCGTTCCGTCCACCACTTCGCGCGCGGCAGCGACGATCGCCTCGCCCAGCTGGGCATCGAGCACGCCGAGCTGCATGTTGGCCTTGGCCGCCGCAAGCTTCTGGATGCCCAGCGCGCGCACCAGCGCAGGCGGCATCTTTTCGTCGCCGATCGGGAAGTTGACGATTGAGCGCTGTGTCTGTGCGCCCCAGTGGACATGGGCGGGAACCGCCACTTCGCCCAGCGAATCGGTCTCGATCCGCACGTCTTCGTGATTGGGCCCGCCACCTGCCGTCATGTCACTCATCGAAGCCATCCTTCACTAAGTCGAATTGCGCCCCACAGGGCCAAGCGCTTCCCTAAGCACCAGCACGCGGTGAGGTCAAAGGCCGAAATCGTCAGCCGCGGCGCACCGAAATGCGGCCCAAAGGCCTTGGAACGGGGCGGCGGCAGGTTTAAGGAGAGGGTTGACGGACTGTATTGCACTCCTAATACAGTTTACTCGGAAAACATGAGCGACATGACCACGGCCCTGCCAGACACCACCTTCATTGCCCGCCGCGCGATGATCGACAGCCAGCTGCGCACCAGCGGCGTCAACGAGGAATATGTGCTCGCCCGCATGATCGCCGTCCCGCGCGAGGATTTCCTCCCCGCCGACAAGGCATCGGTCGCCTATATCGACCGCGCGGTCATGCTCGGCACGCGTGAGACCGGGGGAGGCCACCTCGCCGCGCCGGTGTTCTATGGCAAGCTCATGCTCGAAGCCGCGCCCTCTGCCGATGACCGCGTGCTGGTGGTAAGCGGCGGCACCGGCTACCTTGCCACGCTGATCCGGCCGCTGGTCGCCGACCTCACCGAAATCACCGCCGCCGAAACGGTTGCCCTGAGCGATACCGGCAACGGCACAGGATCATACTCGCTGATCGTGATCGACGGCGCGATCGAGCAGCTGCCCGATGCGCTTGCCGCGCAGCTTGCAGATGGTGGCAGGATCGTCACGGGCCTCGTGCTGCGGCAGGTCACGCGGCTTGCCAGCGGGCGCAAGATTGCAGGGCACCTCAATCTCCAGCCGATCGAGGATCTCGGCATTCCGGTGCTGCCCGCCTTCACCGTGCCCAAGAGCTGGACCTTCGCATGAGGGTGCGCGCTGCATCGACAAGCCTGCTGGCACTGGCGGCCATCGCCGCCGTTCCTGCAAGCGCCGACGACCTGCGCGGAGCGCTCGTCAGTGCCTACAACACTAACCCGACGCTCGAATCCGACCGCGCTAATCAGCGCGCGACCGACGAGAGCGTCGCGATCCAGCGCGCGCAGGGCCTGCCTTCGGTGAACCTTACGGCGACCCATATCGAGTTTATCCGGCAGTCGGCCAACGCCTTTACCGCGCCCGAACGCAACCTCACTGTCGCGCCCCAACTGCTGGTGCCGGTGTATTCGGGCGGCGCGGTGCGCAACGGCATTGCCGCCGCTAAAGAGCGGGTCGAGGCCGGGCAGGCAAACCTGCGCAACTCGGAAAGCACGCTCTTTGCGCAGGTGGTCGCCGCCTACATGGACGTGCTGCGCACCGAGGCGCTGGTGGCGCTATCGACCAATAATGTCGCGGTGCTTGGCACCAATCTCGAGGCGACCAGCGACCGCTTCCAGATCGGCGACCTGACCATTACAGATGTCGCCCAGTCGCGTTCGCGCCTCGCATTGGCCGAGGGCGATCTGCAAGGGGCTGAAGCCAACCTCATCGCGGCGCGCGAAACCTATATCCGGCTGGTCGGCCGCGAGCCGGGCGAATTGGCAGCACCGCCGCCGCTGCCGGGCCTTCCGGGCACCGTGGGCGAAGCGATCGTCAGCGCGCTCGATAACAATCCCAACCTCGAAGCCGCCAAACTGCGCGCCGGGGCAGCAGGCTATGACACCAAGACGGCCGGAGCGGGCCGGCTGCCCACCGTCGCCCTGTTCGTCAACGGCCAGTATAGCGACTTCTTCGGCACACTCGGCGGGCCAATCGCGGCCAATTTCGTTCAAGCGGAAACCACCGCCAACGCCGGGGTGCGCGTCACGGTCCCGCTGTTCCAAGGCGGCCTTCCAGCCGCCCAGCAGCGTCAGGCCGGGGCTCGCGAGAGTGCAGCGCTGGAGGACGTGATCGCCTCGGAACGCCAGATCATCGCCGAGACGCGCTCGACCTATGCCAACTGGCAGGCCGCCAATGCCGTGATCAAAAGCGCGCAGGCGGCGGTCGAAGCGGCGGAACTCAGCCTTGAAGGGGTGCGGGCCGAAAATTCGATCGGCAACCGCCAGATCCTCGACGTGCTCAACGCCGAGCAGGAACTGGTCAACACCCGCGCCCAGCTGGTGACTGCACGGCGCAATGCCTATGTCGCGGGCTTCAACCTGCTGGCACTGATGGGCAAGGCCGAAGCGCGCGATCTCAACCTCGACACCGGCGGGCTGCTCTACGACCCCGAAATCAATTACGAGCGGGTGCGTGGCAAGTTCTGGGACTGGGACCGCGACCCTGATCCTGCCCCGAAATCGACCAGAACCGTTGACATTCCGCCTGCTACGGCAACAATCGGTCCGCAATTGCTGCCCGGCGAGTGATTCTGGTCCCGATTCGGGACTCAGGATAGCCGGGCCGAGAATGGGGCACGCAGATGGCGCAGGACAACGAAGCTTCGGTCGAGGAAATCCTCGAGTCGATCAAGAAGGTGATCGCACGCGACAACCGCGCTGGCGCGCTCGAGGCGCGGCGGCGGCGGATGCTGGTTTCCGAAGACGACGATGCCGAGCCTTTGCCGCTGGCCCGCACCCACCAGGTCCGCGATGCTCCGGAAACAGGTGACGAAGTGCTCGACCTTTCCGATATGGAATGCCCGCCCGAGCCGAGCGCGCTACCGCTCACCGAGAGCCTCTCCGACGAATCGCCGCTGATCGCCGACACCGTGCGCGATGCGATGCAAGAAAACCTCGCCGCGCTCGCGATGCTTGCCGAACCCGGCGCCAAGCCGCAGATCGTGCGATCGGGCGAAACCTCGCTCGAAGGCCTGACCCGCGAGCTGCTGCGCCCGATGCTCGCAGAGTGGCTCGAAGCGCATTTGCCGACCATGGTCGAGCGCCTCGTGCAGGCCGAAATCGCACGGATCGTTGGTAAGCGCCGCTAGGCCGCCACAACGCAGGGTGGCGCTGGCAAGGCAGGCAGGCTATTCCTGACGGCCATGAAACTCATGACCGCTTCCGGCGCCCTTATTGCCGGTGCCGCCCTTAGCCTCACCGCCCCGCTGGCCGCCGAGGAGACCGCTCCGCCGCCCGCCGTGACCCCCGCGCCGATGACCGCGCAGGACCTAGTTACTCTGCCGCGCCTTGGCGCTCCGGTGGTCAATGCGGCGGGCACGCTGGCGGTCTACAGCATCACGACGACCGATCCGGAGAGTCTCAAGCGCAGCCCGGCGTTGTATCTGCTCGACCTGAGCAAGCCCGGTGCCGCACCCGTCGCGCTCAACCTCGCACTCAAGGCCTCGGACCCGGCCTTCGGTCAGGATGGCGCGCTTTATTTCCTGAGCGGCGAGCACCCCGACAAGGCCGCTCCGGCGCGTAGCCGGGTGTGGCGCGTGATGCTCGGCAAGGATGGTGCAGCGGGCGCCCCTCAGATCGTCACAGGCGACACCGCGGCCGACATCGCGGGTTTCAAGCTCGCGGCGGGCGGCACGCGGATCGCCGTCTGGGGCGAAGTACCGCGCGACTGCTCAACGTTCGGCTGCACCGACGCGAAGAAGGGCTACCTCCCCGGCCCCGGCACCGGACGGCTCTATGACGGCGCGGACGGCTTCGTGCGTCATTGGGACCGCTGGGCAACGCCCGGCTTGCACAACCGCATCTTCGTCTTCCCGCTCAAGGATGGCACCGCGCAGGGTGCGGGCGCTCCGGTCGACGGCACCGACCCCGCCACCGGGATCACCGCCAACACCCCGACCATGCCGTTCGGCGGCGGCGAGGAGCTCGCTTTTGCACCTGACGGCTCGAAGCTCTACTTCACCGCGCGGCTGTCGGGCGCAAAGGAGCCCGGCTCGACCAATCTCGACATCTACGCATCCGACCTTTCCGGCGCCGCGCCGACGCTGCTCACCAAGAGCAACGAAGCGACCGACAACACCCCCGCGCCTTCGCCCGACGGGCGCACTCTTGCGTGGCTGGCAATGGACCGCCCGGCCTACGAAGCCGACCGGCTTTCGGTACGGCTCATGGACCTCAAGACCGGCACGGTGCGCAACCTTACCGAAGGCACCGACCTCTCGTTTGGCAGCCTTGCCTGGAGCGCGGACGGCAAGAGCCTGATCGCCACGGCCCAGAAATTGCTCGACACCCCCGCCTTCCGCATCGACGTCGCCACCGGCAAGGTCACCGAACTCAACCTCATGGCGGGCAACGAGGCGCATATCGCCAACCTTGTATTGCTGCCGAAGGGCGGGGCGGTGTTCACCCGCGATTCGCTCGGCGCACCGTCCGAACTGTTCCTTTCGGACGGGATGGAGCAGGCCCGCCCCCTCACCGATATCGCCACCACACAGATGGGCCAGATGGCCAGCATCGTCACCCGCCGCTTTAGCTTTGCAGGCGCAAACGGCGACACGGTATGGGGCCAGATCACGCGCCTCGCCGATCAGACAGGTCCGATCCCGGCGATCCTCTACATCCACGGCGGGCCGCAAGGCAGCTTCAATGACAGCTGGTCGAACCGCTGGAACCCGCGCACCGTCGCCAGTCAGGGGTATGCGGTCATCTCGGTCGATTTCCACGGCAGCACCGGGTACGGGCAGGCCTTCACCGACGCGATTGGTAAGGACTGGGGCGGCAAGCCTCTGGAAGACTTGCAGAAGGGCCTCAACGCCGCGCTGACGCTCGATACCCAGATCGACGGCGGCAACGCCTGCGCGATGGGCGCAAGCTACGGCGGCTACATGGTCAACTGGATCGCCGGCAACTGGCCCGACCGCTTCAAGTGCATCGTCCAGCACGATGGTCTCTTCGACATGCGCTCCATGTATTACTCGACCGAGGAACTGTGGTTTCCGCGCTGGGACTTTGGCGGCACCTACGAGGAAGCGCGGGAGACCTACGAGAAGTGGAACCCGGCCAACCACGTCGACAAGTGGCGGACGCCGATGCTGGTCGTGACCGGCCAGCAGGACTTCCGCGTGCCCTATACGCAGGGGCTCCAGAGCTTCACCGCCTTGCAGGAGCGCAGCATTCCCTCGCAACTGCTGGTCTTCCCCGACGAAAACCACTGGGTGCTGGGCGCGAAGAACTCGCTGCAGTGGCACAACACGGTGTTCGCGTGGCTCGATCGCTGGCTGAAGCAGGACAAGCCGCAAGAAGGTGGGGGCAAATGAGCCGGCAAGAGCTGCTGTCGGCGCAGCACTCGCTCGCCAAGCACTATGGCGATCCGGCCGAGGGCACTGCGATTACCCGCCACATCATGATCTGCGCGGTGTCGGACAAGCAGAAGTGCTGCTCGCGCAAGGAAGGCGAGGAGGCGTGGGGCTTCCTCAAGTCGCGCATGAAGGAGCTCGGCCTCGTCGGCCCGCAGCGTGACCAAGACAGCAAGCGCGGCGCGGGCGGGGGCGTGCAGCGGACCAAGGCCGACTGTTTCCAGATCTGCGCCGCAGGGCCGATCGCAGTCGTGTGGCCGGACGGGGTGTGGTACCACTCCTGTAGCCCCGAGGTGCTCGAGCGGATCATCCACGAGCACCTGATTGGCGGCGTGCCGGTCGAGGATTACATCCTCAAGCCTGTTTGATTGCGCTCAGGCCCCCACCCGGCCACCACGGAATAGTGGCACCATTGATCGCCTAGTGGGCGCGGAGCGGGGCGGGGGTCTGCGTTCCGCCAAGCGAAACCGAGCACCTAATCATCCTTCGGACTCCAGAATTCATCGAGTCCCGGCAGCTGATTGTCGACCGATTCGTCGTGACCCGTTCCATTGGAGAGGAACACCAACCCCATCAGACCGCCGCCGAGCAGCATGGTGAGGCTGATCCCGAGGGCGACCGCGATGTAGAAGTGTACCGAGATCATACCGTTGTAAGCAAACAGTAAAACCATCGCAATAAACACCGTCAGGGTCGTCGCGGCCAGCAACCACTTCATGATCTGGCGGTAGCGCGCCCAGGCGTGGGCGGCGTTGATGGGATCATCGAGTGGAGACTTGCGGGCCATCTGGTCGACATGGCGTTTGGGCGCGCGCTTGGCAACGCACGAAAGTTGCAAGGGGCGTCACGTGCGGTGCAAGACCGCCGTGCCAAGCTTGCGGTGGGCGGATTCGCCTTTTGCCAAGAATCATGGCACTTTCCTGCGTCTGAGAGAGGGAGCACGCCATGACCATCGCTCGTATCATTGCCCAGCGCGGCCCATCCGATATCGTCGCCTGCGATTGCACCACACCGGTGTCCGAAGTGGTCCGCATTCTCGCCACCCAGCGCATCGGCGCGCTGCCGGTCATGCGCGAGGGCAAGGTCGTCGGCATCGTTTCGGAACGCGACGTGATCTACCGCTTGGCCGACCATGGGGGCGGCTGTCTCGATCTGCCGGTCGAGGCGATCATGACCTCGCCCGCGATCACGGTCGAGCCTGCCACCACCATCGACGAGGCACTGGGCATGATGACCCGCCGCCGCTTCCGCCACTTTCCGGTGGTCGAAAATGGCAAACTAGTCGGCTTCATCTCGATCGGCGACCTTGTGAAACACAAGATGGACGCGGTGCAGCTCGAGGCTGAAGCGCTGCGCAATTACATTCAGGCAGGCTGACGGCTTGAGGAATGCAGCGCCAAGCCCTAGATTAGGCTAATGAGCGCCGAGCCCCTGATCCTCACCCCTTCCGCCGCCAAGCGCATCGCGCTGATCGCGCAGAAGCAATCGCGACCGGCGATCCTGCGGCTCGCTGTGGAGGGCGGAGGCTGTTCGGGCTTCCAGTACAAGTTCGATCTCGCCGATTCGCCCGACGCCGACGACAGCGTCAGTGAAACCGACGGGGTGAAGCTGGTGGTCGATTCCGTCAGCCTCGACCTGATCGGCGGGAGCACGGTGGACTTCGTGGAATCGCTGGGCGGTGCGGCCTTCAAGGTCGAAAACCCGCAAGCCGCCGCAGGCTGCGGCTGCGGGGCGAGCTTCGGGATTTGAGTTGATCTCTTGCTTCGTCATTGCGAGGAAGCCCCATGAAAATCGCCACCTTCAATATCAACGGCATCAAGGCGCGCATGCCGCGCCTGATTGAATGGCTCGAAGAAACGCGCCCCGCGGTCGCCTGCTTGCAAGAAATCAAGTCGCAGGACGAAGGCTTTCCCGCCGCCGAGATCGAGGCGCTCGGCTACGCCGCGATCTGGCACGGGCAAAAGAGCTTTAACGGTGTCGCGATCCTCGTCGATACCGCCGCGGGCTACACCCTCACCGAAGTGCGCCGGGGGCTCGGGATCCCCGGCCCGAACGAGGGCGACGAGGAGCAGGCGCGCTATCTCGAGGCCGATGTCTCGGGCGTGCGGATCGCTTGCCTGTACCTGCCCAACGGTAACCCGCATCCGGGGCCGAAGTTCACCTACAAGCTGGCGTGGATGGAGCGGCTACGCGAACGAATGGGCGAGCTATGGGCGGCCGAGATCCCCACCGTGGTGCTCGGCGACTTCAATGTCATCCCACACAACGACGACACGTGGTCAGTCAAGGCGATGGAGAGCGACGCGCTGATGCAACCCGAAAGCCGCGCCGCTTATGCGCGGCTGCTCGCCGACGGGTGGTGTGACGCGCTGCGCACGCACAATCCGCGCGGCGGGGTGTGGACCTATTGGGATTATCAGGCGGGCGCCTGGCAGCGCGACCACGGCTTCCGCATCGACCACATTCTGCTCTCGCCCGAATGCGCCGACCGGCTCGAAGCATCCGGCGTCGACAAGGAACATCGCGGCCGCGAGAAAGCCAGCGACCATGCGCCTGTTTGGGTGAGGCTTTCGTAACAATCCTCGCCGCTGATTCGCGCCGCGCGCGAGCGGCTGCGAGCGGGAATCTTCATTAGCCCTACTGCTTGGCGACTTCAGGGCTTTCGGTCTTGCGGACCGATGGGTGCACCCCGCCAGCCGCATGGTTATCAGCGATAAAAGATATGCGTGTCGATCTGCGCGAGCCGGGTCTTGCCCTGGCTCCAGCCGGGACGAACGTAGCGCGCGTGGAAGAACACTGCGTCGCCGGCCTGCGATTCCCACATGCCCTTGTCCGCGATTTGCGCAATTGCAACGGCGCGGGACCAGGCGGGGGTACCCGTGGACACCTTCGGCATGGCGGTGCCGCGCATGAAGCTGAACTGCCCGCGCTGACCCACGACGCCGCAATAGCTCTTGGGGAAGCGCCCGTCCTCGGTGCGGTTGATGATCACCTGCGCTACGGCAAGCTGGCCGGCAAGCTCTTCGCCGCGGGCCTCGAAATAGACCGCGCCAGCAAGACAACGCAGCTGTTCGCTCATCGGCGCAGCGGTGTCGACCATACGCACCAGCTCGGCGAGCGATCCGGCTTCGGTGAGGGTGGGGGCAGGTGTAGTCGCGGCCGCGAGTGGCTGGACCACTGGCTCGGAGACATACTGAACAGTCTCGGGGACCAGTTCATCCGCTGCAGCGGCCGGGACGCGAGCGGCAAGCTCTCCGGTGGCGGCTTGGGCGAGGGCAACGGCATCGCTGCCGCTCGGAAACATCATGGTTGCGACAGCCAATGCGGCGATCGCGGAAATCGTAATTGTCTTGCGACGCATGAAATCAACTAATTAGGCGGTGAGCGCGCACAGACGCAGGTGAGAACCTTTGGTCCAGATCGGTGACGATGTGGGGGTTCGAGAAGCCTGCCGGCCGCTCCCCGTCTGCGTGCTGGTCGACACGGCCGAATTGCCGCCCTGCCAGCCTGCGCGAGGAATTCGATGCGCCCCTAATTGCCTTGCCGTTTACGTCAACGCAATTCGCCCAATCGCGCGACGAACCGTTCTGGATCCACGACATCCACCTCGATCAACCACATATCTTGGTCTTGGCGGCGGCGTCGGGCCAAATATTCGGAAAACTCCTGAGGGTTTTCAGGATCTTCGCGTTTCGAGCCAATAAAAGAACGCGATCCGTCGAGCTGGGGCATCCTTTCGAATAGCAACCCGTCTTTACCGCGACACAGAGTAACAAGCAGGATTGTCCCCGCATCGCGCTCGCCCTTTGCCAGCACGGTGCCGAAGCCGCCAAGCGATTCGGCAAGACGGATGATCGCGCTC
>JBBRUU010000034.1:0-20427 GCA_038247515.1 Sphingomonadales bacterium | reverse complement strand
GGCGAGGGTGCGCAGCAGGGTGGAAGAGAGCAGGGCGCGCACATTGTTCGCAAAGCTCTCCAGATTTTGCGCATAGACTGGGTCTGGGATTGCGAAGGCAACGATCATCGTCGTCAACAGGGCAATGCCCCAAATGATTGCGGTTTGGCGTTGCCTTGGCAGTCTGTTGAACCGCTCTGCGCCCGCTCTGCGCCACTTTCCGATGCAGCGTCCGGCGTTCACGACAATGTTCATAGACTGGACCCTTCGTTCTCAGCGAGGAGTCGGGTGTCGCGGTCGTAGGCGGCGCGTTCAAAGACATTCCATCTTGGCGGCGAGGCTGGGCGCGATTGAGCCGGTGATGGTTGCGAAACTACGTTTTCTGCCAGCAGAAGCGCGCGTTGATCGGTCGGGGCTGATATTAAGTCCTCAATGGTCAACGTCGGGCTGAGACCTCCGCTGTGCGCAATCCCTGCGTTGCGCTCGACCTTGGCGACGTAGCCATTCCGAAACCCGCGCGTTTGGCTTCCTGTGTTGTACATCGAGAGTGCGACCCGGAGGGCAGTTTGCGGATCGCGTCCGGCGCTGACTGCATTATAGTTGGATGTCAGGACGCGCGCCAAGGCGGCAACATTAGTGCAGGGGTCGAATACCGTATCCCACGTCAAACCAAGCCAGCGCATATTCCGCGAGTTGATCTGGCCAAGCCCCAGATCGACCGAATATCCCGCCGCGACATAGCGCCGCGCGGTTGTAGCGGCATCGAGGGCATTCATCTGCCGCGCAGGTTGGCGCCCGCCGTTGACGTTGAGTGCAAAGGGCTCGCCGCTGCTTTCGGTTTGGATGATGGCCAGGACCGTTTCGGGTGCGACGTTAGGTGCGCATTGCGACGCCAGTGCAAGCAAGGCGGTCGCAGAATAGGCCATCAGACGATTTCGCCTCCGACATTAACAACCGACACTGGTCGCGACCCGATGTTCACCATGCATTGCTCCTGACTTGCTGATTTTGTTCAGGATTGCTCCATTTGACTATAGGACTACTGATAGCTGGCAGGGAACCCAATCCGCTATGGTCTGGGGAAGGCATTGCCGCCTTTTCGATTAACTTATCGAAAGCCGTAGTGGCCCTTCACCTTCAATCTTGATCCTGTGGACCGTGTTCGTCGCGTCGCTGTGTAAGTTTGCGATCAGCCGATTTTTTGAAGCAAATGCCAATAAGTAAGGCAAAATCGAACATTCGCCTTCGCAATCACAAGGCCCCGCTGGTGTCATCCAGCTAGGGGTTAATTATGAACCGAAGCCGCTATGTAACTCGGCAACTCGACGAAACGGATCGAGAGATAATCGCGGCATTGACCGAAAACGGCCGCGCAACCATCAAAGACGTCGCCGAAAAAATTGGCATGTCGAGCCCCAGTGTCAGGGAGCGCATCCTCAAACTCGAAGATGCACGCGCTATCTGCGGCTACACGGTTCTGGTTGACCCGAAGGTTTTCGGCCTTGGCGTTGCAGCTCAAATTCGATTGAGCGCTTTGCCTGGAGAGCTTCAACGACTGGCACAAATGCTGACCGACACGCCCGAGGTCGTCGAGGCGGATCGCGTGACTGGCGAGGATTGCTTCATTGCGAAGATCGTGATCAGCGACGCGAGCGAATTACAAACCGTCGTTGACCGATTTCACCCTTTTGCCTCAGTGAACACGTCAATAATATTGTCGTCCGTGGTCGCTAGGCGTCTGCCGAAATTATAGGTATTCCGCATTCTGAGGCGGGACGAACAGCATCCAGATGCTTCGAAAAAGGCGGCCAAAGCCAAGTTTGACCGTTTTATTAGACGTTAGGGTTCTTTGCGCCTAATTTAACGGTCAAATAGGTCCATATGCGAACAACCCCACCGATGCCGCTGCCAGTCAAGCGCATCCTAGCCAAGCTAGGGGCAGACATCAAAGCTGCGCGCCTGCGACGTCGTATCACGATGAAGCTCATGGCGAAGCGCGCGGTTATCGCGCGCAGGACCTTGCAAAAGGTGGAGCAGGGAGATCCCGGCGTGTCGCTCGGCGTCTATGCTACCGTGCTTTTCATACTCGGTTTAAGCGAACGGATCGCCGACCTTGCCGATGTCATCACAGACAGCGTAGGCTTGCAGCTTGACGAGGACCGATTGCCCAAATGGGTGCGCGCGGCCAGCCCCGCATGGCGGTGAAACCATGAGCGACCGTGAACTGCTGGTCTAAGACGATTTGGTTGGTGTCGCGCATTTTGTTGGGCGCTTGTGGGCGCGCCGCACCCGCAACCGCGAAAGCGCCACCTTTGAATATGATGCCGACTGGCTTGCCAGTCCGGCGCGATTGGCGCTGGAACCGGCCTTGATGCTGGCGGTGGCCCGCAGCATACCCAGCAAGGCCGCGCTCTGTTTGGTGCATTTGGCGATTCCGCACCTGATCGCAGGGGCCGTAGCATGATCCAGCGTGACGAACCGCGGCGCGCGCAGGCAGAAGGACGCGCACCGCGCACTTTAAGTGAGGCCGATTTCCTGTTGGGCGTCGGCGACATTGCCCGCCAGGGCGCGCTGCGTTTCAAGGGATCACCCGGCGCCCAGTTTCGGGCGAGCGGTGAGGCCGCGACGGTTCCACCACTCATTCATCTGGGAGAACTGCTGAATGCGGCGGTGCGTGTTGCAGCAAACGACGACGACGACGCCGACCTACGGCTTATCTTGGCACCGGGATCATCGCTGGGCGGCGCGCGCGCCAAAGCCTCTGTGCTTGATCTTCAAGGTCAGCTCTCCATTGCCAAGTTCCCGCAGTCCGATGACCCCCATCCTGTCATGCAATGGGAAGCGGTCCCACTCGACCTCGCCTGCCGCGCTGGCATCGAGGTGCCGATATGGCGACTGGAACAGGTAGCCGACCGCACCGCCTTGCTGGTACGCCGGTTCGACCGCGACGGCAGCGCTCGGATTCCGTTTCTGTCCGCCATGTCGATGCTGGGTGCCGCTGACAATGAGGATCACAGCTATCTGGAAATCGCGGACGCGCTGCGTCAGTTTGGCTCGCAGCCCGAGCGGGACTGCGGGCAGCTCTGGCGGCGCATTGTGTTCAATATCCTGATTTCCAACACCGATGATCATTTGCGCAAACATGGTTTCCTGTTCGACAGCGCAGAAGGCTGGCATTTGTCTCCGGCTTACGACATGCACCCAACACCGTTAGATGTGAAGCCGCGCATCCTGAGCCTCGCCATCGACGAGGCCGATAATACCGGCGCCCTCGACGTGGCGCTTAGCATAGCGCGCGAGTGCGGCTTGAAGCAGCCCGCCGCCAAAGAGATCATTGCGGAAATGCAGGACGCGGTTTCGCAGTGGCATATCAGCGCCGCCTCCCATGGATTGGGCGCGCGCAACGTCGCACAAATGGCATCCGCATTTGAACGCGATGAGGCTGAGGGCTTATGACAGAGACATCTATCAAGGCGCTATCGGGAGGTGAGGCACCGAATTTAACGCATTTAGATAACGCATATACTAAATAAAATTAGCTTTTGATGTTGTATTACAGTGTATTAATTGATAGACGCCGGGGACTTAAAATCCCCTGAGCTTTGCTCGTGCGGGTTCGAGTCCCGCCGCCCGTACGTCATTCAGCGCAGCTAACTGCGCCGCGCCATTATCTCGCCCTTAACGCCTTGCTCCGTAATGTCGTCGTCTGGGAAGAATGGGACATGGGCGTCCCGTCTGCGCGTCCCGCCAGTGCCAGGACCAGGGGCTGTCGGGTTGGGACACGGAACATGGATGTAGCGACGACTCCGGCTCGGCTCGAGCCGATACCCGATACCGACGACGCAGATCTGCGCGCCGCTCCGCGCTTCACGCTGCTGATCCGCGCGGCCAAGCTGGTCTCGGCGCAGGGCGAGTTCGTCTGCGTGATCCGCGACGTGTCGAAGACCGGGGTAAGCGTCCGCATATTCCATACACTGCCGGGCTGCGCGTCCTTCGCGCTCCACATGCCGGCAGGCGCGACCTATGAGATCAGTCCAGTGTGGCAGCGTGACAACGAGGCCGGCTTCAGCTTCGACGCGTCGGTTGAGGTCGCGCGGCTCGTCAACGAATCGACCGAATATCCCAAGCGCGGGCTGAGGCTCGGGCTGTGCTTCCCGGTGACGCTGAACATGCTCGCCGGCAAGTTCGAGGCGGTGGTCGAGAATCTCTCCCAGCAGGGCGCACGCCTAACCTGCGACCGGATGCTGGCGATCGACCAGACCGTCAGGCTCGAGATGCCCGACATGGCCGGCAAGCTGCGCGAAGTGCGCGCCAAGATCCGTTGGCGGCGCGAGAACTCCTACGGCGTGGTGTTCGACGACACCTTCGCGCTCGGCGATTTCGCGCGGCTCGCGGCATTGCTCCAGGCCCCGGCGCTGCTGGGGGAATAATTTAGGCCGGCACGAATTTCAGCGCGACGCCGTTGATGCAGTGGCGCTTGCCAGTGGGCTTTGGCCCGTCTCCGAAGATGTGCCCCAGATGCCCGCCGCAATCGGCGCAGTGCGCCTCGGTGCGCGGATAGCCGAGCAGGTAGTCGGTGGAGGTGCCGATAGCGCCCTTGTCGACCGCCTGCCAGAAGCTCGGCCAGCCGGTGCCGCTGTCGTACTTGGTCGCCGAGGCATAGAGTCTGTTGTCACACGCGGCGCAGACAAAGGTGCCCTTGCGCTTTTCCTTGTTAAGGGCTGAGGTGAAGGCACGCTCGGTCCCCTCTTCGCGCAGCACGTAGAACTGGTCGCGGGTGAGAAGCTTCTTCCACTCGGCGTCGCTCTTGCTCTTGGGGAAGTTCTTGGCCTCGGCGGGCGAGGCTCCGCAAGCGCTGACGAACGGCAGGGCCGCGCCGATGGTGGCGCTGACGGCAAGCAGGCGGCGACGGTTCAGCAGGGGTAGGCGCATCGGGGTATCTCCGTGAGGTGGGGCAAGTCGCCCTTCCCCCTTATACGTCGCAAAGGCCCCCGATGTTTCAACCGTGCCGCTTGGCTCAGAACGAAGTGATCTCGACCTCAAGCTTGCGGAAGCCGTGGACAAAGTTCGCCCGAACCCGCTCGACATCACCTGCGACATGCACGCGCATCCGACGCTTGTGCATCTCCTCGAGCAGCACTTTCAGCTGCAGCTCGGCGAGCCGCGCCCCAACGCAGCGGTGGATGCCGTAGCCAAAGGCGAGGTGGCGGCGGGAATTATCGCGGGAAATGTCGAGTTTATCGGCATTTGCGAACACTTCCTCGTCGCGGTTGGCCGAAAGATACCACAGTACCACCTTGTCGCCCTGCTTGATCGCTTGCCCGAAAACTTCGGTGTCCTCGGTGCAAGTGCGGCGCATGTGGGCAAGCGGCGTCTGCATCCGCAGGCATTCCTGCACCGTGTTGGGGATCAGCTCGGGATGTTCCTCGAAGGCTTTGCGCTGGTCGGGGAACTTGTCGAGCGCGTGGATGATGCCGCTCATCGTGTTGCGGGTGGTGTCGTTGCCGCCGACGATCAGCAGCACGAGGTTGCCCATGAACTCCTCGGGCCGCATCTGGTTCATGGCTTCGGAGTGGATCATCATCGAGATGAGATCGCTGGCGGGCTCCTTGTCCATCGTCCGCTCGATCCACAGCGACTGGAAATAGGCCGCCATTTCCATGAGGATGCCCCAGCGGGTTTCGTCCAGCGAGCGCACAGCGCCCAGTTCGGTATCGCCCGCCCAATCCGACCAGAAGGTCAGCAGGCGGCGGTCTTCCCAGGGGAAGCCGAACAGGATTGCAAGCATCCCCGTGGTGAGCTCGATCGAGACGGTATCGACCCAGTCGAACACTTCGCCGCGCGGCAGACGGTCGAGCACTTCACCGGTCCGGGCGCGGATTTCGGCTTCCATGTCGGTCACGGCCGAGGGCGTGAACTTGGGCGCGACGGTGCGGCGCTGGCCGGTGTGCTGCGGGCGGTCCATGGCAATAAACATCGGCAGCTCGCGCCGCTCGACATTGCTGTCCGCCAGCTCCTCGTCCGACAAGCGGTCAAGGATCGTGATGCCGCCATGCTCCCAGCTCGACGAGAAGGTTTCAGGCAGGGCCTCGATATGCTGGATCGCCTTGTGGCCGACCACTGCCCAATAGGGGCCAAAGGGGCTTTCGGGGATCCAGTGGAGCGGTCCCGCGGCGCGCATCTCGGCGAAGATCGGCTGCCAGCGATCCTCGGAATAGATGTCGGAACGGCTGACGTCCCACGGGTGGGAATGCTGCAGGCGTTCTTCGGGGTGTGCGGCGAAGTGCGCCTGCAGCGCCTCGTAGGAGGTCGGTTCGCGGCGCGCTTGTGGGCGTTGAATCGCGTTCGGGGGGGCGATGGTGGCCATGTCAGTCTCCCGTCAGGCAGCCTCTTAATGGGGCCACGCTCGTTCGAATCGCATGGTGCCTTAACTGACAGCGATGTCAATAGTGGGTTGCGTTATAAGACCTATTCGGCGGGTTCGGCCAACTTCTGCGTGCGGCGACCGAACCATGGCTTCTTCACCCGCCCGGCCCCGCCCGATTTCATCACCCGCTTGCGGAACAACAGCGATCCACCCTTGACCAGCAGGACCACCGCGGCGCCTTGCCACAACAGCGCGAGCGCGTGGGTCCATAGCGTCTCTTCCAGTGCCGCGCGCGCCAGCATGGCGAAGGGCGATGACAAGGGGAACGCTACCGACGCCAGTTCCAGCGCGGTGCCGGTCTGGCCGATATTGGCCGCCGACAGGAAGAACACCATCAACTGCAGCATCGTTACGGGCATCGACAGCGTCTGCACTTCGCGCACCGATGCCGCCATCGCGCCGATTGTCAGGAACAGCGATCCCAGCAGCAGATAGGCCATGGTGAAATAGACAATCCCCAGCACGAGGAACATCGGCCAGCCTACGGCCGGACCGGGCAAGTCGCGGAAATTGGTCTGGGTGACCGTGACGATCGCGTCCTCGGCAATCGCCCAGAAGCCCCAACCGACCACGCCCCACACCGCGATCCCGACGAAGGATACGCCCAGCATTGCGAACAACTTGCCCATAAACACCGCGTCCATCGGTAAGGCGGCGGCGAGGATCTCGATGATCTTGTTGCCCTTTTCCTCGGCGAGATTGGACAGAACCATACCGCCCAGCAACATCGTCAGCAAGAACAGCACCAATTGGGCCGCCTGTGCGGTGCGGATGCGGTTCGTGCGTTCGGACGCGGCGCTGGTGGCGACCACTTCTCTTGACGCCTCGGGGAAGCGTGCGGGCGCAGCGCTGCTGGCCGTGGCCGCGATCAGTTCGATCGGGCCGGTCCAGCTATCAACCTGGCCTTGCGTGCCGACCAGTTGCGGCGCGGCGAGCGTACCGGTCAGGATCGCGGCATAATTGCCACGTCGTTGATCGAGGAACGCGCGGGCATCGAAATTGCTGTCACCCAACGCCTCCTCGATAATGCGCAATTGCGGCACCACACCGCCCAATTGCGGGCGCAGCGCATCGGCCGCGGTGATCATCGCGGCGTTTTCGTCAGCCGACAGGGCGAGCCCGACCTCGACGCTCACCGACTCGCGCTGCACCTCGCCGCCGATGCTCCCAGCGAGCCCTCCCACGATCACCGGGAAGAGCGGGCCGAGAAGGAAAAACAGGAATGCGCGGCTGAACAGCACCGCGACGAAATCGCGCCGGGCGATCACCCAGGCGGCTTCGAGCGCCGAGAGGCGCGGGCGGCCAAAGATTTGCGCGTCGCTGCTCATGCGCGATTCTCCTGATTGTCGGCGTTGAGCTGGCGGGCGGCGGCTTCCCCTGCGATCGCGACGAAGGCGTCGTGCAGCCCTGCGCGCTCGATCGACAGCGAGAGGATGCCCGCCTCGCCCTCGATCAACTGACGGAGCAAAGGCTCGACCCCGGCCTCTGGGAGCGGGAAGTGGAAAAAGTCGCCGTTGCGGCGGGTCTCTTTGGGGAGCGCGGAAAGCCACGCGCCCTCGCGCGCCCGCGTCTCCAGCCGCACCTGCGCCGGAATGTGGTCGCGCGCCGCCTCGACGCTGCCGGCATAGGGCACCTTGCCCCCGGCAATGATCGCGACGCCTTCGCACAGGCGTTCGGCGTGGTGGATGACGTGGGTCGAGAAGATCACGGTGACGCCGTCTTCCGCCAGCGCGCGGATCATCAGCTCAAGCTTGCCCTGGTTGATCGCGTCAAGGCCCGAGAATGGCTCGTCGAGCACCACCAGACGCGGGCGGTGCACCAGCGTGCCGAGCAGCTGGACGGTCTGCGCCATGCCCTTGGAGAGCTGGCGGATCTGGCGGTCGGCGGCGTAGCCGAGGTCGTGGCGTTCGAGCAGCTCAACCGCCCGCTCGCGGCCCTCTTTCAGCGGCAGGCCGCGCAATGCGCCCATGAAGGCGATCGCTTCGATGCACTTCATCGACGGGTAGAGCCCGCGCTCTTCGGGGAGATAGCCGATCAGGCGGCCGATATCGTGCGGGCGATCATGCCCGAACACGCGGCGCACGCCCTCGTCCGGGTCGATGATGCCAAGCAGCATCCGCAAGGTTGTGGTCTTGCCTGCGCCGTTCGGCCCGAGGATGCCGTAGATCGCGCCTTCGGGAACGGAGATATCCACCCCGTCCACCGCCCGCGTCCCGTCGAAGCTCTTGACCAGCCCCCGCGCCTCGATCGCCAGCGGACGCGCGTCCGCGGGTTGTCCCGACCAGACGGCCTCTGAATTGCCTGGCGCGAGGTTGTCCGCCGGCCCGTGATTGATTACCGCCATGTCCATACCGTCCGCGGTTAGCGGACAGGATTAAACGGGAGCCTCTCCGAATATGGTTAACGCGACCGCAAGAGATGGCCTCGCGGCACAGATTGCGCTGGAGGCCGCGGCTCTCGGCTTCGCGGTCTGCGGGATCGCATCGGCGGGCGAGGATCACTTGCGCGCCGCGCGTCTGGAACAGTGGCTGGGAGAGGGGCACCACGGTTCGATGGAGTGGATGGAGGCGCGCAGCCACCACCGCCGCTCGCCGCAAGACCTGTGGCCTGAGGCGCGCAGCGTCATCGCATTGGGCATGAGCTACGCTCCCGCTCACGATCCGCTGGCGCTGGAGGGCTCCGACACGCACGCCCGCATCTCGGTCTATGCGCAAGGCAAAGACTATCACAACGTCGTCAAGAAACGGCTGAAGGCCCTCGCCCGCTGGCTCGTCGCCGAGGTGCCCGAGGCAGGGGTGAAAGTCTTCGTCGACACCGCCCCGGTGATGGAAAAGCCCTTGGGCGAGGCGGCAGGCATCGGCTGGCAGGGCAAGCACACCAACCTCGTCAGCCCCAGCCACGGCAGCTGGCTGTTCCTCGGCGCGATCTACACCACCTTGGATTTGGCGCCTGCCCAGGCCCACCGCGACCAATGCGGCAGCTGCCGCGCATGCCTCGATGCCTGCCCGACAAACGCCTTCCCCGCGCCCTATCAGCTCGATGCGCGGCGCTGCATTTCCTACCTCACCATCGAGCACAAAGGCCCGATTGCCGAGGAATTCCGCAAAGCATTGGGCAACCGCATCTATGGCTGCGACGATTGCCTTGCGGTATGCCCGTGGAACAAGTTCGCTTCAGAAGCGCAGGCAATCCGCGAGTTTCTACCCCGCGCCGAACTCGTCGCGCCGCGCCTTAGCGAGTTGCTGGCATTGGACGATGCGGGGTTCCGGTCGCTGTTTGCAGGCTCGCCGGTCAAGCGCATCGGGCGGGACCGGTTCGTGCGCAACTGCCTCTACGCCGCCGGGAACAGCGGCAACCCGGCGCTCGCCGCGCAGGTCGAAGGCCTAACCGCCGACCCCGATCCGGTGGTCGCCGAAGCCGCGCAGTGGGCGCTAACGCGGCTTACATCAGGTCTTTGAGCGCCACTTCGGGATCGGCCAGCAGCGCCGGATCGATCCGGCCCGCGCCGTTCTCCAGCAATTTCCTCGCCTGAACATAATCCCTCATCGTCCCCACGCAGTCGAAGGCGATCGGCACGCCGCCCTTTAGGTACACTACGGTGAATTTTCGGGTTGCCGGGTCGCCGCGCAGCACGGTCGCATCAAAGCCGAGGCTCAAGCCCGCCGTCTGGAGCTTGAGGTCATACTGGTTGGACCAGAACCACGGTAGCGCGTGATAGGGTTGCTTATCGCCCATGATTGCCTTGGCGACGGTGTTTGCCATGTCGTGCGCGTTCTGCACCGATTCGAGCCGGATCACTGCACCGCCCGCGAAGTCGTTAGCGTGAGCGGCACAGTCGCCGATCGCGTAGATGTCGTCCAAGGTGGTGCGGCAGCAGAAATCGACGTCGACCCCGTTGGACCCCGCCGCGCCCGCTGCGATCAGCGGCGACACCGCAGGCACCACACCGATGCCGACCACCACCATGTCGCAGGGCACTTCCTCGCCAGTGTCGAGCCGCACGCCCGTCACCCGGCCCTCCGCTTCGCCCATCACCGAAAGTACCCCGATGCCCAGCCGCACGTCGACACCCTGCCTGCGGTGCTCCGCGGCGTAGAAGTCGGAGAGTTCCTCGCCCGCGACCCGCGCGAGCAGGCGGGGAAGCATCTCGACGAGCACGACCTCGCAGCCGAGCTTGCGCAGCACGGCGGCCGCTTCCAGCCCGATATAGCCGCCGCCGATTACCACGGCGCGCTTAGCGCCGCTTGCAAGCGCCTGCATCATCGCGTCGGCATCGGCCTTGTCGCGCACATAGTACACGCCGGGCAGCACCGCGCCCGGCACCGGCAAGCGGCGCGGATCGCCGCCGCCCGACCAGACCAGCTTGCGATAGGTCACCTGCCCGCCGTCCGACAGGGTCACGCTATGGACCACGGGGTCGATCGCAGTCACCGCCGCGCCGAGCCGCAGCGTGATGCCCTTTTCCGCCCAGAACTTCTCGGGCCGAATCATGATCCGCTCGAAGCCCTTGTCCCCGGCGAGATATTCCTTGGAGAGCGGCGGGCGCTCGTAGGGCGGCGCAGTGTCGCGTCCGATCATCAGGATCGCGTCCTGGTGCCCGTGCTGGCGCAAGGCAATCGCCGCCTGCGCCCCGCCGTGGCCTGTGCCGACAATCACGACGTCGGCATGTTGGTTGGTCGATGTCATTATGTGCCTGTGCCCCTCCGGCGGACTGCGGGCTTTGATGTGCCGAAAATCGCCGAGGGGTCAAGCTGGCTGAAGCAAGAGTGCTACCGCTCGAGCAGGTTACGCGCCTGACTGGCGATCTGCGCCAGCATCGCCGCGCCGACCGGCGGGCGGGCCTGCGCGCGGGCGAT
The DNA here is from genome assembly GCA_038247515.1 of Sphingomonadales bacterium. Taxonomy (GTDB): domain Bacteria; phylum Pseudomonadota; class Alphaproteobacteria; order Sphingomonadales; family Sphingomonadaceae; genus Erythrobacter. Next base: position 9,165 of record JBBRUU010000034.1, on the reverse strand, counting down.
CATCGCGCGGAACTGCGTCACGCCTTGGGCATTGCGCTCCGCCCAGGCGGCGACCGCGCCGCGCGGGTCGTCCCTGCCCTCCTTGGCGCCCACATCGGTCGCGATCTGCCGCCGCAGGAACTCGATCCGCATCTGCTGGATATCGCGCGCGATGCCCGAAACAAGCAGCCGCTCCCAGATATCGGAAGGCGACATATAGGCCGCAGTCCCCTGCGCCCAGTCGAGGCCCAGACGGGTGCCGATATCAGTGAAGGCGTGGGTCAGCAGGCACGGCTCGATCCCCGTCGCGCGCGCGGCTTGCGATAGGCCTACTGCCCCGTCAAAATCAAACAGGCTGGCGACGCGCGCGGCGAGCGGATCGGGTGCGCCGACCGCGACAAAGCTCGCCTGCAACGCCTTGGAACGGGCGCGCGGCTCGTCGGTGAGCAGCTCCTCGCGGCCTGCGACCAGTGTCGTGACGCTGCCCTGCAAAGCTTCGATCATGCTGCCCGCCGCGACCTTGCCCGCGGCAGTGCGGAGCACGTCGGACATGAGGTTGCCAACAGCGGCGGCCAACCGGTCGAACAGCACAAGGCGCGCACCTTCGGCGATCGGCGCGTCCTCAAGCTCGCGCCACAGCGGGGCGAGGCCAAACAGGCGCTCGGCCACCACGAAGGCCGCGGCGACCTCAGCAAGGCCGACGCCCTCTTCCTCGGCGAGCTCGAAGGGATGGACCATGCCCAATCGGTTGACGATGCGGTTCGAAAGGCTCGTCGCGATCATCTCGCGCCGCAGCCGGTGGCCGCGGATCTCGTCGGCATAGGTCTTGCGCATCGGTGCCGGGAAGCGCGCGAGCAGCACGTCTTCCAGCATCGGATCATCGGGCAAGTCGCTGTGCTCGATCGCGTCCTGCAACGCGAGCTTGGCCGAGGAGAGCAGCACCGCGAGTTCGGGGCGGGTCAGCCCCTGGCCGTCGGCGGCGCGGCGGGTCAGCGTCTCGCCATCCGCCAGCCCCTCGGTGCGGCGGTCGAAGTCGCTGACTTCCTCCAGCCGCTCGATCAGGCGCACATAGGCAGGCGTTACCCCGGCCCCGCCGCTCTCCGCGACCGACAGCGCGAGCGCCTGCAAGCGGTTGTCCTCGAGCACCAGCGCGGCAACCTCGTCGGTCATCGACGCGAGCAGCGTATTGCGCTTCTTGGGCGAAAGCTTGCCCAAGGCCGTCGCTGCGGCGAGCGCGATCTTGATGTTGACCTCGTTGTCCGAGCAATCGACCCCGGCGGAATTATCGATGAAGTCGGTGTTGATGCGGCCCCCAAGACCATTGGCGCCGTTGAGAGCAAAGGCGATGCGCCCGGCCTGTGTGACGCCGAGGTTCGCGCCCTCGCCGATCACCCGCGCACGCACTTCGGTGCCATCGATGCGCAACCCGTCGTTGGCCGGATCGCCGACCTGAATGTGGTTCTCTTGGCTAGCCTTCACATAGGTACCGATGCCGCCGAACCAGAGGAGGTCGACGGGCGCGCACAGGATCGCGGTGATCAGCGCCTCCGGCTCGATGGCTTTTGTATCGATCCCCAGCGCCTCGCGCGCCTGCTTAGAAAGCTTGATCGACTTTGCGGTGCGCGGGAAGACCCCGCCGCCCTTGGAGATCAGCGACTTGTCGTAATCGTCCCAGCTCGAGCGGGGCAGCGCAAACATCCGGCTGCGCTCCTTCCAGCTGGCGAGCGGATCGGGGGTGGGATCGATGAAGATGTGGCGGTGATCGAAGGCGGCGACAAGCTTCAGCGTCTTCGAAAGCAGCATCCCGTTGCCGAACACGTCGCCAGACATATCGCCGCAGCCCGCGACGGTGACAGGCTGGGTCTGCACGTCGACGCCCAGTTCGCGGAAGTGGCGCTGGACGCTCAGCCACGCGCCCTTGGCGGTAATGCCCATCGCCTTGTGATCGTAGCCGTTCGAGCCACCGCTCGCGAAGGCATCGTCAAGCCAGAAGTCGCGGCTCTGCGCGATGCCGTTGGCGATGTCGGAGAATGTCGCGGTACCCTTGTCTGCGGCGACCACGAAATAGGGGTCGTCCCCGTCGAGCACAATCACATCTGCAGGATGGACGACCTCGCCTGCTTCGATGTTGTCAGTGACCGACAGCAGCGTGCGGATGAATATCTCGTAGGAAGCGCGCCCCTCGGCGGCCCAGCCTTCACGGTCGAGCGCGGGGGAGGGGAGCTGCTTGGGATAGAACCCGCCCTTGGCGCCGGTCGGAACGATCACCGCGTTCTTGACGCGCTGCGCCTTCATCAGCCCGAGCACTTCGGTACGGAAGTCGTCGCGCCGGTCGGACCAGCGCAGCCCCCCGCGCGCCACCGCGCCCGCGCGCAGATGGATGCCCTCGACGCGGGTGCTGTAGACGAAGATCTCTCGCCACGGCACGGGCTTGGGCAAGCCCGGGACCAGCGAAGAGGCAAGCTTGAAGGCGAGCGCCTCGGCGGCAGCGGGCGCAAAGGCGTTGGTGCGCAGCACAGCGTCGATCACCGCGCGGTAGCGCCTGAGCAGGCGGTCGTCGTTGATCGCAGTGACCTTGGCGAGGCCGCGCGTGAAGGCGGCCCCGGCGGCGGCGATCGCTTCCTCTCGGTTACCCGCGAAGGCCGGATCGTGGCGCGCTTCGAACAGCGCGATCATTGCAGCGGTGACCTGCGGCGCGGCGACCAGCGCGTCGACGACGGTGTAGTTCGTGAAGCTTACCCCGGTCTGGCGCAGGTAGCGGTAGATTGCGCGCATCCAGTTGGCCTCACGCGGGGCGAGCCCTGCGGCGGCGATCAGGCGGTTGAAGGGATCGTCCTCGGCCGAGCCATTGAGCACCGCGGCGAGCGCATCCTCGATCAGCGCGGCGCGTTCGAGCAGCGCTCCGGCATCGCGCCCGGCAGACAGAGTCAGCAGGAATTCGTCGATCGCGCCCAGCGAGGCATCGCCGAGGTGGGTCGGCACCTCGGAAAGCACGCGGAAGCCGAAATTCTCGAGCGCCGGGACTGCGTCGGACAGCGCCAGCGTGCCCCTTAAAACATAGACCTTGAGCCGCAGCGTCTGCGGGCCATCGGCGGGCAAGCGATAAAGGCGCACCACGCGCTCCGCCCGCTCGCTCCCGCCTTCGCCCCCGCCTTCGCCCCCGCCTTCGCCCTCGCCCAGCGCGAGCGTCCGCAGCTTCGCGATATCCCGCGCGGCCTCCTGCGGGCCGTAGGTCAGGCGGTATCCGGTCGGGAAGGCGGGGGCGTAACGCGTAGCGAGCGCCGCCGCGCGGCCTTCCTCCTCGAATGCCGCAAGATGCGTTGCAACCGCCTCGTTCCAGCCACGCAGCAGGTCGACGAGTTGGGCTTCGATCGCGGCATCCTTGGGCACGTCGGCGCAGGCGCGTACGTCGATCAGGAAGCGCAGCAGCGCGAGCGTGTTGCTTTCGACCGCGAGGCTCCAGTCGAGCAGTACCGCACCGGGGCTCGCCAGCAACATCGCTTGGATCTGGTGGCGCACATCGGTCGAGAGGTGGTCGCGCGGCAGCCAGACGAAGGCGAAGACGTGCCGCTCCAGCGTCGTGCGCACCATTACGACGCGCGGGCGCGGGCGGTCGATCAGTGCCATCTTGGCAGTGACGAGGTCAGCCACACGCTCGGGTTCGAAGGCGGTGAGCAGGTCGTTGGGCAGCGAAGTGAAGGCGTGCACCAGCGCCTTGCCATTGTGCCCGGCGGGATCGAAATGGAGCCGCTTGGTGATGTCGGCGACCATTGCGCGCAGCACCGGCACTTCGGACGGCCGCGCGTTCATCGCGGCGCTGGTCCACAGGCCGGCATGGATCGAGAGCGCGGTAATTGTGCCGCGCTCGCGCACAGGCACGATGAACAGGTCGAGCGGGCTGGCGCGGTGCACACGCGCAGCGACGTTGGACTTGATCGCCAGCAGCGGCTTGGGCGTGCCTGCGGCCTCGTGCCGGTCGAACCATTCGAAAGCGCGCTCGTAGGAAATCTCGGCGAGGAGGTCGTGCGCCGAGGCGCGGCAGATGCCGAGGCGTTCGGCGATGCCCCCGTCGCGGCGGCGGGTGAGGTGGCCGAGCTGTGTCAGCATCCCGCCGCCGAGCCACGCGAGCAGCGCACCCACCTCGGCGTCGAGCGCCTGTACCGTCCCAGCATCGGCGGTGATCGCGGCCTGCATCCCAGGCCAGTCGCTGACCGCGGCATGGACGTCGCCGAGCGTCGTCCGAAGCGCTTCGAGCAGCTCGCGGCGCTGGCGGGCATCGACCCGCGGGGTTTCGATGAAGATCAGCGATTCGCGCGCACCTGATTTGCCGAGCCCGGTGATCGCGCCCTCGGCATCGCGCTCCACCAGAACTACGGGGTGAAGCAGCAGGTCGATCCCCACGCCCAGCGAACCAATCGCGGCCGCAACCGAATCGACGAGGAACGGCTTATCGTCATTGACCAGCGCGATCCTGAGGTGCCGCCGCTCGCCGCCAGCGGATTCGAGCTGCACCAGCGATTGCCCGGGCGCGCGGATAGCGGCGGCGGCCAGGAGGTAGCTAGCCGCCTCGTCCAGCGCAGGCTTGGCGGTCGCGGCATCACCGGGCAGCAGCGAGTCTTCGAGCTTAAGGCGAAGAGACTTGATCAGCGCGCGTGACGGCGCGGCGGCGACGGACTTCGACCCCATGAAAGGCTCCTGCTCATCCTGCGTACCCGGCTGCACTTGGGCGCAACATTATTATGCCAGGCTGTTGTAATCGTGTCTTTCGCACTACCCGCTTTCCGCCTCGCGGCGCAAGCGGGATGATCGCGTAGGGTTACGCAACCGCGACGGTCTGACAGGCTTCGATGGTCATTGCGAGCGAGCGGATCCGCGCTTGCGAATCATAGGTCGCGCCGCACAGCAGGATCTCATCGGCGCCGGTGCGACGGACGAAAGCGGCGATCCCCTCGCGCACCTGCGCAGGCGTGCCAAAGGTAGCGGCTTGCCCGAGGTGGGCGAGCATTGCCTGCGCGTGGGCGGGGAGCGTATCGGTATAGCCTTCGATAGGCGGCGGCAGTTTGCCGGGGCTGCCGCTGCGCAGCCGCACGAAGCTTTGCTGCTGGCTCGAAGCAAGCAGGCGCGCCCCGGCCTCGGTGTCCGCAGCAAAGACGTTCATCGCGACCATCACGTGCGGGCGATCCAGCGCCTCGGAAGGCTCGAAGTCGCGGCGATAGACGGCGAGCGCGGTGTCGAGGTGATCGGGCGCGAAATGTGCGGCGAAGGCATAGGGCAGGCCCAGCTTGGCGGCGAGTTGCGCGCCGAACAGGCTCGACCCAAGCATCCACAACTCGACTTTCGCGCCAAGGCCGGGCGTGGCGCTGATCGGCAGGTCGACGTCGCCGGTCAGCAGCGCGCGCAGCTCGACCACGTCTTGCGGGAAATATTCCGCGGCTTGGTGGAGGTTCTTGCGCAACGCCCGCTGGAGCTCCGGCCCCGCCCCCGGCGCGCGGCCGAGTCCCAAGTCGATCCGTCCGGGGAACAGCGCATCCAGCGTGCCGAATTGCTCTGCGATCTGGAACGGGGTGTGGTTGGGCAGCATGATCCCGCCCGATCCGATGCGGATGCGGCTCGTGGCGTTGCCGATGTGGGCAAGCACCACCGAGGTTGCTCCGCCCGCGATCCCGTCCATCGCGTGATGCTCGGCCACCCAGAAGCGGTCGCAGCCGTAAGCCTCGGCCGCGCGGGCGAGATTGGCAGTGTCGGCGAAGGCTTCGGACAACGTCCCGCCCTCGCGCACAGGGACCAGATCGAGGACGGAAAAACGGGTCATCGCGGCTGCTCCTGTTGCGCCTGTTGCGGCGCGTGAGGGGTGAGCGTCGGCGCAACTTCGACCGTATCGCCGAGTTGCGCAAGATAGTCGCGCGCGGTGGCAGCGGCGGGGCTGTCGGGGGCAAGCACGAGCACCAACCGCCAGCTCGCCCGCGCTGCATCGTCGCGGCTGCCGAGCACCGCGATCAATCCGGCTTCGAGGCCGATCTCTGGATTGTCGGGCGTTAGCGTTGCGGCCCGTTCGATCGCGGTCTGCGCCTCGCCGAGTCGCTCCAGCCGCCGCAGCAGCGTCGCCTTGAGCAGCCAGCCTTCGCTACGTTCGGGCGCGCGGGTGGTCGCTGTCTCGAGCGCGGCGAGCGCATCCTCATTTCGCCCTAGCATCACCAGCGCGCGGGCGCGGTCGGTGGCGGCGATGGCCTCCAGCGGCGCGGCCTTGGCGGTGCGGGCGTCGGTCTCGGCGAAGGCCAGCAGGCCCTCCGCGCCCGCCGCATCTCCGCCCGCCAGCGCGGCATTGCCTGCAAGCGCGGCAAAGCGTGCGCGGGTGCGGGTCTCGCTCTCCGGCGTCTCGCTTTGCGCGGCGGCGAAGGCAGCGCGGGCGTCGTCCCAAAGGCCCAGCTCGCTCGCCGCCATGCCGAGGCACAGGTTGGCGAGCACCCGGTCAGCGCCCTTGGTCTCGCCGCGGCGGATCTGCGCCATCGTATTGGCGCGCGCCGGGTCCGCTTCAAGTTGGTTAAAGCAGCTTTCCAGCCACGCGCTGGTCGCGCCGAGATCATCCTTAACTCCATCGGCACGCGCCGGGCGGTCGCGGAACAGATCGTCGCTCGGCATCCCCCCGCCCAAGGGATTGGGGCCGACTTGCATGAGCATGGCGAGCAGCAATGACACTTGGGCGCTATCCATAGAATTCGGCCACGATGGCCTTGAGAAGGGCGATGTCGCTATCCCGCGACAGGCGGTGGTCGCCGTCCTCTATCAGCGTCACCTGAACGTCGTCCGACCGGAGTGCGGCCTTGAGGCGAAGCGAGATCTCCGCAGGCACGTCCGCGTCCGCTTGTCCGTGGATCAGCCGCACCGGGCAGGTGAGGTCGATCATGCTGTCCAGCCTGCAATGGCACTCGGCATCGGCGAAAAAGCCGGGGTGGGTCGGGGTCGGCTCGGGGCCATAGGGGTTCGGCTCGGTAATCGTCTCGCCCGCCGCGAGGTGCGCACGCTGGTCTTCGGTATAGCCCCACCGGGTGAAGTCGGGGGCAGGCGCGATGCCGATCAGGCCGGCAACGCGGTGCTTGAGGTGTTCGGCTACCAGCAGCATCAGCCACCCACCCATCGACGAGCCGACCAGCAGCACCGGCCCGCTGACATAGCTCGCGACCAGCGCCAGAACCTCATCACGCCACTTCGAGAGCATCCCGTCGGCGAAATTCCCGGCACTCGCCCCGCAGCCCGAATAGTCGAGGAGCAGGCAGGCACGGCCCTTCGCTTGCGCTTCGGCAAACAGCGCGGTCGCCTTGCTGCCGGTCATGTCCGACATGTAGCCGGGCAGGAACACGAGACAGGGGCCGGCTCCATGCGTGTAGCGAAAGGCGACCCGGCGGCCGTCATGGAGGGTGTGGTGCATGGTCGCGCTCATTCACACCTCATGCCTTGCGCTGGGTGCGCGGTGCAAGCATTGTCACACAAGCGCAACCGGAGAGCGATAAGCGCCAGCCCATGATCAAGACCGAACCTGCGGGACAGCCCGCTGCCACCAGCATTACCCGCCGCAGCCTGTTCGCCTTTGCCGGCGCGGGCGCCGCCATCGCCGCGACACCGCTCGCCGCGCGGAGCTTCGGCACCGGCTTCACCCATGCCGTCGCCAGCGGCGAGCCTTCGGCCAAGAGCGTGCTCCTCTGGACCCGCTACGTCGCCGACGCGGAGACCAAACTGACCTGGCAGGTAAGCGAGAGCGAGGACTTCGCCCGTCCCGTCGCGGAAGGCAGCGTCAGCGCGTCGCCTGACCGCGACTGGTGCGCCAAGGAAGTGGCGACCGGGCTCCAGCCTGATCGCTGGTATTTCTACCGCTTCCTTGCGCCAGGCGGCAGCGCTTCGCCAGTCGGCCGCACCCGCACCCTGCCTGAGGGTCCGAGCGCCGCTTTCCGCATGGCGGTGTTCTCATGCTCGAACTTCGGCTTCGGCTGGTTCAACGCCTATGGCCACGCGGTCGAGGCCAACGACGTCGACCTCGCGGTGCATCTTGGCGATTACATCTACGAATATGGCGCGGGCACCTATCCGTCCGCAGCGCAGACCAATCCCGGCCGCGTGCTAGAGCCCGCCGCCGAGATCGTCGCGCTTGCCGATTACCGCCTACGCTACGCCACCTACCGCGCCGATCCCGATTGCCAGCGCCTCCACCAGGTGCTGCCGATGATCGCGGTGTGGGACGATCACGAAAGCGCCAACGATAGCTACGAGGATGGCGCCGAGAACCACCAAGCTGCCACCGAAGGCGAATGGCAGGTGCGCAAGGCCGCCGCCAAGCGCGCCTATCGCGAATGGATGCCGGTCGGCGAGGAGGCCTACACGGCCTACCAGGTCGGTGACCTTGCCACCCTGTTCAAGCTCGATACCCGCCTCGAAGGCCGCGACCAGCAGTTCCGGCTCGAGAAGGTGATGGAGGGCGCCAAGGATCCGCAGGCGGTCGTCGCCGCGCTCGAAAGTTTCCGCGACGGCGCGTGGAAGAACCCCGAGCGCCAGCTGCTCGGGCAGACGCAGGAAGCGTGGCTTGCCGAGGGCCTCGCCGCCTCGACCCGCAAGGGCACGCAGTGGCAGGTGCTGCTTCAGCAGGTGCTGATCGGCAAGCTCCAGACGCCCAAGAACATCGTGGAAGCCGCCGGCGCGGGCCTGCCCGATTTCGTGCGCACACGCCTCGAATCCGCCGCCAAGGCGAGCGCGGTCGGCCTGCCGTCGAACATGGACGCGTGGGACGGCTACCCCGCCGCGCGCGAACGCGTGCTCAAGGCCTCACTCGATGCCGACGCCAACCTCGTCGTGCTGGCGGGCGACACCCACAATGGCTGGGCCTTCGACCTTGCGCAGGATGGCACGAAAGTGGGCGTCGAATTCGGCGGAAACTCGGTGAGCTCGCCCGGTTATGAAAGCTACCTCACCTTCATCAAGCCCGACACGCTCGCCGCCTCGCTGGTGGCCGAGAACGCCGAGCTCAAGTGGGCCGACACCGCGCAGCGCGGCTATATGGTGGTCGAACTCGCCCCGGCGCGGGTCAGCACCGAATACCGCTTCGTGACCGGCGTGAAGCAGCGCTCGACGCGGCTTGCGGGCACCAAGCGGCTGACCAGCGAAAAGGGCGCCCGCACGCTCACGGTTTGAGGCGCCGAG
>JBBRUU010000033.1:0-20843 GCA_038247515.1 Sphingomonadales bacterium | reverse complement strand
TGATCGTAGCCGCATCGTCACCGTCAAGCCGGATCAACCACGGCTGACGATTGTGCGGATTTGGCGCAAGGATAGCATGACGCAAAGCATCGAGCCGCAAGTCCGCTGGCGGCTTTGAATCAAGCGCCCAAGGCAGCGACGCCGTGCGGGGTCGCTAGCTGAACGGCAGCTTTTCAGCGCTGCGTCACACAGAAGATCTCAATTCGTGCCCACTTTGCTAATCCGGTAGTCGGCCAGGCTCATCCAGTAGGCGATGCGCCAGCGCATCCGGTTGAGGAACGTATTTTGGCGGGCATACCAGGCCGGCGTGATTGGCTCGCTCGATGCTTCCATGTGGTCGATCAGCTCGCGCAGTTTGGCCGCAAGTCCCGCGTCCTCGACCCGCACCATCAGCTCGACATTGATGCGGAAGGAACGCTTGTCGAGATTGGCGCTGCCAAAATAGCTCACGTCGTCGACCACCACGAGCTTCATATGCAGCTTGCACATCCCGAATTCATAGATCTTCACGCGGGCGCGAAGCAGCTGGCCGTAGATTAGCCGGGCCATATCAATGGCAGCGGAAACATCGGACTTGCCGGCCATGATCATCCGCGCCTTTCCGCGCTCGCCCACGCGCGCCATCAGGCGGCGGAAGCTGCGCGGGGGCGAGAAATAGGCCGAGACCGTGTCGAGGCGCTTGGCCGTCACCAGATCCTTGCGAAGCACCCATGACCAGTGGCCCTTGCGCACCAAGGGACCGCCGACCAGCAGCTGCACCGGACCGTCCCCGCCATCCCAGTCCTTGACGATGTCGCGCAAGGTCCGCAGCTGGCTGGTTCGACCCGCGGCTTCGCCCGCGACCCAGCTCTGGACGAGGCCGGACCAGCGGGTGAACTGCTCGACCACCGGACCCTCGACGAGCACCGACAGGTCGCACCATCCGTTCTCGGCAGGGATCGCAAAATAGTGGTCGGAGACGTTCGCCCCTCCGGTCATCACCCGGGTTTCGTCGGCGATCACAAACTTCTGATGGTTGCGTACGAAGTAGCGTTTGCCCCACTGGGGCGAGAAGATCGCGAAGCTGCCCCCTGCCTCTACCAGCGGCTCGAAAAAGGGCCCGCCCGCATCATTGCCGAAATCATCGACGATCAGCGCGACCGACACCCCGCGCCGCGCCGCGCTAACCAGCGCATCACGCACCATCGTACCCGAGACGTCGCTATCGAAAAGATAGTAGAAGAGCCGCAAGGTCGCTTGCGCACTGTCGATCAGTTCAATGAGCGCCTTCAGCCGGTCCTGCCCGTGCGGATAGAACGTGAACTCGTGCCCCGCCGCCCTGACGTGGAAGGGATCGAGGTCGCAATAGTCGGGAGCGCCATCCTTCGGGGCGTCGCCATCGGCAGGCGATTGGGCGGAAGCGCTAGCCATAAACTCAGTCTAGCCGCAGGCGCAGGCCGGGCAACAGGTTTAAGCGACGAACAGTGCCGGGGGTGCGGGGATGTGGCAAAAGACGTGCCCGCCCGCTTGACCTGATTGCCTACCGGGGAAATAGACAAACCATGCTTTCGCAGAAGACCCGCTACGCTATCAGGGCGATGCAGCACCTCGCCGACACCTACGGCAAGGGGCCGGTGCAGCTCGCCGCGATCGCCGATGCGCAGAAGATCCCGGCCAAGTTCCTGACCGTGATCCTGTCCGAGCTGACCCGCTCGGGCCTTATCAATTCGCAGCGCGGGCGCGACGGGGGTTATTGGCTGGCGATCCCGCCGCTCGACATCACCTATGGCGATCTGATCCGCCACATGCGCGGCAGCCTCGCGCTGGTGCCCTGTGCCAGCCGCTACGCCCACGAGAAGTGCAAGAACTGCCTTGAGGAAGGCGAATGTCGCACGCGGGCGCTGATGCTCGACGTGCGCGACCGGACCGCGCAGATTCTCGACGGCATCAGGCTGTCCGATCCGATCGCGCCGATCCCGCCTTTTGCCGATGGCCCGGCGCAAGTGACCCCTTCCCAACGTTCCGCCGCACAAAGCTAAGCTTTCGCCCCAGCACAGAATTTCTGCGCGGCAGGCCTATTGTCAACCGGATCGCTTGAATTTAATTGCTTCGTTGCAGGCACCTCCCGCGCAACGAAAGGCCCGTTCATGGACCAACCCGAGAAAGGCTCTGACAAAAGCACGCTGGTGCCCGAGGAGCTGGCTGCCGTGAGCGAGGCGCTTTCCCGCCTGCGCTACGGAGCGATCCAGATCACTGATCCAGATCACCGTGCGTGACGGCAAGGTCATGCAGATCGACGTCACCGAGAGGAAGCGCCTCGCTGACTGACGGCAGCCCGCACCCCACATCAACCAACACGGAAACGCAGACCGGACCGGCCGGATGCGCACCCGCTTGCAAAGGCGAGAAAGCATGTTTTCGATTTCCTTACGCACCGTCCTCCTGCTTGGCGCCGCGCTGTCCGGCTTGGTCGCAGCCCCGGCCGTCGCGCAGGACAATCCGCCCCAAGAACAGGTGGGCAAACAGGGCGACCCCGCCGAACCCGCCATCGCTCCTGCGGGCGGCAACGACATCATCGTCACCGCGCGCCGCCGTGCGGAAAGCGCGCAGGACGTGCCGATCGCAGTCGCCGTGGTCAGCGCCGAGCAGCTCGGCGCGACCGGCGCCTTCAACGTCGGCCGTCTCCAGCAACTCACCCCGACATTGCAGTTCTATTCCTCCAACCCCCGCAACACGGCAGTCAACATCCGCGGGCTCGGCGTGCCTTTCGGCCTTACCAGCGACGGCTTCGAGCAGGGCGTTGGCATCTATGTCGACGACGTTTACTACTCGCGCGTCGCATCGGCGACCTTCGACTTCCTCGATGTCGCCCAGATCGAGGTGCTGCGCGGCCCGCAGGGGACGCTCTATGGCAAGAACACCACCGCGGGCGCGATCAACATCACCACCAACCAGCCGAGCTTTGACTTTGCGGGCCGCGCCGAGGTATCGCTTGGCAATTACGGCTTCCAGCAGACCAGCCTCGCGCTCTCCGGTCCGCTCTCCGAGACCGTCGCCGCGCGGATTGCCTTCTCAGGCACCAGCCGCCGCGGCACGATCCGCAACGTCACCACGGGGCAGGATATTCAGAGCCTCGACAATATAGGCGTGCGCGCCCAGCTCTTATGGGAGCCGGCGAGTAACCTGAAGATCAAGCTGGTCGGCGACTACAACAAGCAGGACGCGATCTGCTGCGGATCGGTGTTTGTCGGCACGGTCGCCACCCAGCGCCCTCTGGACCGCCAGTTCGCCGCACTAGCCGCGGCGCAGAATTACGTGCCGCCCAGCACCAACCCATTTGATCGCATCTCCGACCTCGATTCCAACCTCAACGCAGGTAACGTCATTGCCGGCGTCGCGCTCAAAGTGACGTGGGACGTGGGGCCGGGCACCCTCACCTCGGTTACGGCATGGCGTTACTGGGACTGGAAGCCCGAGAACGACCGCGACTTTAACGGGCTTGCGATTGTCGCGCGTTCGCAGAACCCGTCGCAGCAGAACCAGTACACGCAGGAATTCCGCTACGCCTACACGGGCAAGGCAATCGACTTCGTGCTCGGCGCCTTCGCCTTCGACCAGCGGATCGACACGAAGGGTCTCGAAGCCCAGGGCCGCGCCGCCAGCCGCTGGAACATCGCCCCCAGCAATGCGCTGTCGCTCGACCCGGCGGTGCTCGACGGGCTGACCGCGCGCAACACGCAGGAGCTTGAGAGCACAAGTGCGGCGCTGTTCGGGCAATTGAGCTGGAAGGTGACCGACGCTTTCACCATCCAGCCGGGCGCACGGCTCAACTACGACAAGAAGTCGGGCTTCTACCAGCGCCGGGTGTTCACCGGGGCGGGGGTGGAACTGGTAGGCACCGAGACCGACGCGCGCAGCCGCGCGCAGCTTGCCGTCTCACAGCCGCAGCTGAGCGCGCCCAAGGATACCGACTGGAACCTCACCTACGATTTCACCTTGAGCTACAAGCTCGCACCCGGCGTGCTCGCTTACGGCACCTATGCCAAGAGCTTCAAGACCATCGGGATCAACCAGAATGGCCTGCCTACCGACGCCGCCGGTGTGCCGATCGCGGCGGTAGGCACGATCCGGCCCGAAAAGGTCGATCACTTCGAAATCGGTCTCAAGAGCCAGTTCTGGGACCGCCGTGCAACGCTCAACTTCGCCGCGTTCCGCACCGAGATCCGCGATTACCAGACGACGTGACCAATGGACAGCTCGGAGTGCTGCGCGGCTACCTCGCCAATGCGCAGCTGGTGCGATCGCAGGGGATCGAAGCGGATTTCTCGGTGCGCCCCAGCGCGCGGTTTAACGCCTATGTCAACGGTGCCTATACCGACGCAAAATACGTGCGTTTCGCCGATGCGCCCTGCCCGCCGGAGCTGTCGGGCGGCACCACTGCCGCGGCCGGCCAGACCCCGTCCGCCCCCGGCACGGCGGGCGGGATCAGCCCCGCCAACTGCGACATCTCAGGCCAGCGCCTGCCCGGCGTGTCGAAGTGGGCCTTGTCGTTCGGGGCGGAGGGCAACCTGCCCGCCACCATCCTCGGCAAGGGCGGCAAGGTCTATCTCGGCTATGACGGCTCTTACCGCTCGAACTTCTCATCGAACGCTTCGCCCTCGACCGCGACCTTCATTGACGGCTACACGCTGTCGAACTTCCGCGTTGGATTCCGTTCGGACGACGGACTCAACGTCTTTGCCTAGGTGAGGAACGCCTTCGACGAGAATTACTTCGAGCAGATCTTCGTCGGTCCCGGCAACACCGGACTGATTGCGGGCCTTCCGGGAGACCCGCGCACTTGGGGTGCGACCGCCAGCATTACGTTCTAAGCCTTCGCTTTCACCCTCGCAGAGAGGACATCCCTCATGCCCGATATTGCTGCCCTGCTGTTACAGATGGCGCCCTTCATCGCCATCGGCTTCACCGCGCAGATGATCGACGGGGCACTGGGCATGGCGTTCGGGGTCACGACTCAGACCCTGTTGGTGAGCGCGATGGGCGTGCCCCCGGCGAGCGCCTCGGCGAGCGTCCACCTCGTCGAGCTGTTCACCACAGGGGCCTCCGGGCTGAGCCATGCCTGGCATCGGAACGTCGACTGGGGGCTGTTTTGGCGTCTAGTCCCATTCGGCGTGATCGGCGGTGTGACGGGTGCCTATGTACTCTCGAACGTCGATGCCTCGGCGGCGCGCCCGTTCGTGATGCTCTACCTCACCGTCATCGGTTTCTACCTGCTGTGGCAGGCGATCCGGATGAAAAAGCCCCGCTTCGAGCACCCGCGATACACCAGCCCGCTGGCGCTGGTGGGGGGATTCCTTGATGCGGCTGGCGGGGGCGGCTGGGGACCGGTGGTAACCTCCAATTTGCTGATTCAGGGCGGCGATCCGAGGAAGGTGATCGGCACGGTCAACACCGCCGAATTCCTGCTCACGCTGTCGATCTCGCTCACCTTCCTGCTGACGCTTGGCCTGGCGGCCTTCACGCTGATCACCGGCGGCCTGATCATCGGCGGCGTGATCGCGGCGCCCTTCGGGGCGGTGCTCGCCAGCCGGGTGCAGCCGCGTGTCCTGTTGATCGCGGTGGCACTGGTGCTGATAGCGACCAGCGCCTACAGCATCTGGAAGGCCTGGCCCATCATCTAGGGTCCGATAACCGGGGCCGCCGGAACGTGGGCATGGACACCGAACTGCTGCTTATTTGCGCGCTCACGGGCGTGATAAATCTTATCGGTGCGCTTGCCTATGCAGCGCGCATCGCGGGCGTGCGCACCGGGCGCATCGCCTTGAGTTTTGCGCTGTTCAACGTGCTGCTGCTGGTTTCGCGCACCTCGAATGGCTTTCTTGGCCCGTTCCTCGCCAAGCGGATTGAGACCGCGCTGGCCGAAGGGAGCGGCGACACGCTGTTGTGGGAGCTTCGGATGGTGCTGCTCGCCGCAGCGATTGCGGTAGCGATCGGCATTGTGCTGGTGCCGACCGGGCAACGCGTCTTCGCCGCCGCGATCACCTCCTTTCAAGCCAACCGCTCGACCACGCGGCTGCTGCTGCGCAGCGTGACGCCCGCGGGCCTGCGCACGATCCGCGAGGCGGTCGCCATCCCGACCAAGGAGACGCTGCGCTCGCTCAAGGGCCCGCGCGGGGTGAGCTGGGGGGTGCTTGCCGCCAATGCGATCGCGCAAGGATTGCTCGCGGTCGGCGTGATCGCCTCGCTCTATGCCGGCTATCTGGTGCCTGAGTTCCGCGTCACCGCCTCGCAGATGACCGCGATCGTCAACGGCTTTGCCACGATCCTGCTGTTCGCGCTGATCGACCCGCAGATCTCGGCGCTAACCGACGACGTGGTCGATGGCTCGGTGAGCGAGGCGACCTTCCGCCGGGCGATGATCTGGGTGTCGCTGAGCCGCCTCGCCGGGACACTCGCAGCGCAGGTGCTGCTGGTGCCTGCCGCGGTCGTCATCGCCTGGGCGGCGGGCTGGCTCTAGAGGCTGAGCGCCAAACCACCTACCGCGCACGCCCCCAGCAGCCGTAACACCGACCACTTTGCCCCGAAGGCGAGCACTAGCGCAAGCGCCGCCAGCAAACCGGCGCGCCAGTCGAAACTCGCAAGGTCGGGCCATGACAGCCGCAGCGGGCCGATCGCGGCCTCGCCCACTTGCGCAAACAGCACATGCAGCGCGAACCATGCGGTGAGGTTGGCGATCACGCCGACCACCGCCGCCGTCACCGCCGCAAGCCCGCCCTTCAGCCACACCGCCTGGCCCAGCCGGTCGATCCACGGCGCAAGCGCGAAGATCCACATGAAGCACGGCGCGAATGTCACCCACGTTGTCAATACCGCTCCCAAGAACCCCGCGACCAGCGGCGAGAACGGCTCGGGCGCGCGGAAGGCTGCAAGGTAGCCGACGAATTGCGTCACAAGGATCAGGGGTCCGGGCGTGGTCTCGGCCAGCCCTAGCCCGTCGGCCATCTCGCCGGGCTGCAGCCAGCCAAAGCCTTGCACCGCCTCCTGCGCCATATAGGCCAGCACCGCGTAAGCTCCGCCGAAGGTGACAACCGCGAGCTGCGAGAAGAACGCGCCGATCTGCCACAGCACGTGTCCCTGCCCCAGCGTCGCGGCGATCAGCGCCATCGGCGCGGCCCAGATCGCGCCCCACACCAGCACCGAGGTGATGGTGGTGCGCCACGGCCGCGCGGGCAAGACGGCGACAGGTTTGCTCGGCTTCAGCGCCAGCAGGTCAGGCCGGGTCCGGGCAATGACGATCCCGATCAACCCGGAGCCGAGCACGATCAGCGGGAACGGCAGGGCAAGCAGGAACAGCCCCGCAAAAGCCGCCGCCGCAAGCCCGCGCTTGAACCCGGTGTCGAGCGCCCGCCCCGCAATCCGCAGCAAGGCCTGCGTCACGATCGCCAGCACCGCCGCCTTGACCCCTAAAAACAGCGCCGCCACCCAGCCAAGGTTCGCCGCCAGCGCATAGAACACCGACAGCGCAAGGATGATGCACGCCCCCGGGATGACGAACAGCAGCCCTGCCGCAAGCCCCCCGCGCCAGCCGTGCAGCCGCCAGCCGATCCACGTCGCAAGCTGCTGCGCCTCCGGCCCCGGCAGCAGGTGGCAGAAATTGAGCGCGTGGAGATAGTCCTCCTCGGCGACCCATTGCCGCTCCTCGACCAGCTCGCGGTGCATCAGCGCGATCTGCCCCGCCGGCCCGCCGAAACTGAGGAATCCGATGCGGGTGAATACGCGCACCAGATCGGAGAAGGTGGGGGTCGCGGGGGTCTCCTGAACCGGAGAAGTAGAGAGCGGTACGTCCAGTTCGGCCATGCTTACCTCGCAAGATACCCTGCCGCGCGGCCTTGCGCAAAGGGGGTGATGACGAGGCAACGCTTGGGCCTGCCACAGGCCTGGACGGGAGGTTGCTCAGCCCCGTGGGGGGATGATAATCGGGGCGGGGTGGGTGTTCAAGGGGAGGAAGTTCTGAGGAGATTGCAGCGGGGCCTTTCTGGACGAAAATCAATCAGCTCTTCAAATGTCGTAAGTCAGCACAAGCATGATCGAGAGGGTCGTCACCATAATGCCAACTAGCGGTATTCCGGTCCGCAGATAGTCCCGGAACTCGTAGGACCCTTCGGCCATAATCAGCATGTTGGTCTGATAGGCCATCGGCGTCGCATAGCACAGGTTTGCACCGAACAGCACGGCGAGCACCAGCGGCTCGGATGGCAGGCCGAGCTGGTCGGCGATAGCAAATGCAATCGGTGTTCCAACCGTCGCTGCGGTGGCGTTGGATGCAAAATTGGTGAGCAAGGCCACAAACAGCATGATCACCGAGAGTACCGCTGCAGCGGGGAGATGTTGCAACCCGAAAGACAGCACTTGCCCGAGCCAAAGCGCGGCGCCGCTGTCGGCTACGAGCCTGCCGATCGCGATGCTAGCCGCTACTAGCACGATCACAGTAGGCGAAAGCGCCCGCCCGACCCGGTCGAAGTTGACGCAGCCGGTAACGAACATCAGGATCGCCCCGCCCAGCGACGCAATGGCAATCGGCAGCAGCCCAACCGAAGCTGTACCGACAGATCCCAGCATGATCGCTCCGGCGAGGAGTGCCTTGGATCGGCGCGGTAGTTCCCGCGCCCCTTCAAGAATGAGCAGACTGTCGGCGCGCGCGAAAGTTCGAAGTTCCTCGGGCAGTCCCATAACCAGCAGCACGTCACCCTCGGCGAGACAGAGGTCGGCGCTGTCGCCATCTTGGGCCTGTTTGGCGTCAAGGTGGCCGGGCCGATGGACGCCCATTACGGCGACCCCATAGAGATCGGCGATACTCGCCTCGAAGAGTGAGCAATTGATCAGCCGCGAATTGGCGGTGAGGGTCATTTCCACCACTGCTATGTCTTGCTTCGCCTCCATTCCCTTGCGTTTAATCATGCCGAGCAACCAGCTGGGCGCAACCAGGGCCTTCAGTGTCCGAAGCGCCTCTTCCAGCGCCTCGTGCGGACCTGACATCCGCAGCATTTGTTGCGGTTGCAGCAACCCTGTCGGCGGTTCGTGGAATTCTACATCGGCTGGCAGGCGCGGGAGGATCTCTGACAGCGCTACACCGTTGAGCATGCTTTCATCTGTGACCTCAATTCGGGTCAGAAACCGGCGCTTTATCCCGGTTTCAGCGACTGAATTGTCTCGCAGCAGCCGCGGCATGATCAACCAGATATAGGGTAGAGCAACCAGCGCCGCGACCAGCACGATCGGCGTGTAGTCGAACACACCCACGGGCCGCATCCCAAGATCGGTAGCGATCGAGACGACGAGGATATTGGTCGAGGTTCCGATTGTGGTGGACATTCCTCCGATCAGCACAGCCGCGTTGAGCGGGATAAGCGTTTTGGACGCCGACATCGCACCGCGCGCCGCAAGCGTGACAAATATCGGCAATAATAGCACGAGCACCGGCGTGTCGTTGACTGCCATCGATAACAACATCGCCAGCAGCAGCGAGACCAAAAGACCCAGCTGCAGATTGAACTTGAAAACCCGTTCGAGGAAACGAGCGGCAGGTTCTAGTGCCCCGGTTACCACCAGGCCGCGCCCCATGATCATGAGCGCGCAGATGGTGATGAGCGCGTGATGGCCAAATCCCGAGAAAGCAAGCGATAACCCCTCTGTAGGAGCGGCGCCGGGCAACGGGAAAAAGTACAGCCCAACTGCGATCACCGCGATGGTCATCAGCGAGACGATTTCGACCGAGAGCTTACCCCGTGCAAATCCGACAAACATGACGATGGTGACGACCAGCGCTGCGATGGAGTGGGGGCTAGGGCTATCGGGCATCATAGGTCGCCGCTAATTCCAAAGTCGGCGCGAGAGCACAAGGCGTTTGCATTGAAGCGAAAGAGGTTCAGGATTGACCGCTTGTGGCGAGTGCTGACGGGCAGTTATCAAGTGAGCTTGCCCAAAAGCTAACTTATGACACCTTTAAACTGGTTGTGCAAAAAGTCCTGCTGGCTACACTTTGCGATGTAAGGAGTTCGCGTGGGGCAGCACTCGAGTTCGCCAGTGTAACGGTCGACAAACCTTATCGCAAAAAGAACTAGCCCGAGACCTCGGGGACATTTGCGGCAACGGCGGCAGCGGCAGTATTCGCGGTTAATGATGAATGGATTACGTGTCATGGCTAATCAGACAAGTATGCCCGCTGCTTACACCGTTGATCTGACGAGTTGCGACCGGGAAGCAATTCAACACATCAACGCGATTCAACCGGTCGGCTTCCTCATCGCTGTTTCAAGCGATTGGAGGATTTCACGCGTCTCGGCAAACATTGCTGACTTTCTCGGTCTGAAGGTCGATTTAGTGTTGCGGGCTCCGTTGCATGACGTGTTTCAGCTTGCGGCAATCCACACGATTCGCAATCTGCTTTCGCACCTCGGGGGACCTGACTCGATCGAGCGCAGCTTTGCCGTTCAGCTTCAGAAAGACGGCGCCAGCTACGACTTGGCGATCCACAAATCCGGCGAGACGATCATCATCGAGGCTGAACCCAACGTCGCAACCGGCGATTTGAACGCAGGCGCGATGGTTCGCTCGATGCTGAACCGGATCAAGGGGCAAGCCAGCTTGGTACGCGAGGCGGCACGGCTCATGCAGGCGCTGACCGGCTTTGACCGGGTCATGATCTACCGTTTTCATTCCGACGGCTCGGGTGAGGTGATTGCCGAGCGGGTGCGCAGCGGGCTCGAACCCTTCCTGGGGTTGCGCTACCCTGCTGGAGATATTCCGCAGCAGGCGCGGGCATTGCTGGTCCGCAACCCTGTGCGGATACTCGTCGATGTCGATGTCGAGCCGAGCCCCGCTGCTGCCGTTGCACGACGCGTTCATCAAGCCACTAGACTTGTCGATGAGCACTTTGCGGGCGCACTCGAAGATGCACATCGAGTACTTGCAGAACATGGGCGTCGGCGCGACGATGACCGTGTCGCTTGTCCGCGCCGGCACGCTGTGGGGAATGATCTCGTGTCACCACATGGCTCCCCGCCACGTCGGCTTGGAGCAGCGCACGACCGCCGAGCTCTTCGGTGAAATACTGTCGCTGCTGATCGAACAGCATGAACGGGCGGACTTCGCGGAAAACGAGACCCGCACAAAACAGCTTCGCGAGCAACTGATCGCAACGGTCGTCGAACCGGGTTCCACGGCTCAGACGATCGCACGACTTGCCGAGGGCATCAAGGATCTGCTGCCTTGCGACGGTATCGCGGTGTATGCCGATGATGCCATCACGCTAACGGGTAATACGCCGACAATCGATGAATGCGAGACATTGCGAGGCTTCCTCGGCGAGCGCCGGTCCGATCAGATTTATTCAACGTCCAATCTGGGCCGGGATTTTATCCCGGCGCGCGAATTCGTCGACCGAGCCGCCGGGATGCTTGTGATGCCGATTTCGCGCCCAACGGGGAGTTATGTGGTGTTCTTCCGGCACGAGTTACCTCACGCTGTCACGTGGGCGGGCAAGCCAAGCAAACTGGTTGTCGTGGGTCCGGACGGCCCGCGGCTTTCACCGCGTAAAAGCTTTGCGGCGTGGCGCGAGTTGGTGCGGGGCCAGTCAGCGCCTTGGACTCCATTTGAACTGGCGGAGGCCGAGCTGCTGCGTGCCACGCTGTTTGAGGTTTTTCTGCAACAGGCTGGCATGACCGAGACGGAAAACCGGGCGGCAACGCAGAAGCAGGAGCTCTTGATTGCCGAACTCAACCACCGGGTACGCAATATCCTTGGCCTGATCCGCAGCCTCGTGGCGCAGAGCCGGATGACGGCGCGGGATGTCGACACGTTCGCCACTGTGGTCGGCGACCGCATCCATGCGCTGGCTCGGGCTCATGACCAGATAACTGCAAAGAACTGGGGCCCAGGATCGCTCAGAACACTGATTACTGAGGAGACTTCGGCCTTTCTCGGCAAGGGGACGAAGCGCGTTTTTGCAGATGGGCCTCCCGTGGCCCTTCTACCGCAGGCCTTTTCGACGATGGCCCTCGTGGTCCATGAATTGATGACAAATGCCATCAAATATGGTGCGTTGGCGGGCCGCGAAGCGGGGCGTGTGATAATCGCGTGGGGCCTGGACGCTGAAGGAAATTTGGTTTTGAACTGGCACGAAGTCGGCGGCGCTCCGGTGGCGGTTCCAACCAGGCGCGGGTTTTATTCGACAATTATTCATCGAATGGTGCCGCACGAACTCGCCGGCGAAGCGACTATAGACTACGCTTCCGCAGGCCTGCGCGCTCGATTTGTCGTCCCGGCCGAGCATGTCGAGCTAGGCAGCGATGCAGAGCCCCTGTCACTCGCTAACGATCCGGCAATGCGAGCGGTGCGGTTGGCTGATACCGTGCTGCTCGTCGAAGACAACATGATCATCGCACTCGAAGCGGAGGATATGCTGCGGGCGCTCGGGGCCGACCGGGTGCTTGTTGCAAGCAACGTGTCCGACGCGTTGCGTCTGCTGACGCTGGAAACGCCAAGTTTCGCGCTTCTGGACGTCAACCTCGGCAGCGAAATGAGCTGGCCAATCGCATTACGCCTTCGCGAGCTCGGTGTCCCTTACGCCTTTGCAACCGGCTACAGTAATCAGATTGATATTCCATTAGAACATCGCTCGGCACCGATCATTACCAAACCTTACACGAGGGACAGCTTATCTCGCGAAATAGCGGCCCAAAGGTGACATCTTGAACTTACGGTCGTCAGCCCGGTGTCACAATCGGTTGGTCGTGACACCGCCGACCGGCACACACTTTTCAGCACAATTGCGTGCGTCATAAACCAGGGTCTGAATGTCCGCCCACAACCCGGAACCGTGATAAGCTAGACGTCGTAACATTCGTAAAAGCTGCCTTCTGCCGTGGCCGTAAGGAATGGCGGCAACGTCCAAGACCCGGCCATCGAGACTGTCTGGTAACCT
The DNA here is from genome assembly GCA_038247515.1 of Sphingomonadales bacterium. Taxonomy (GTDB): domain Bacteria; phylum Pseudomonadota; class Alphaproteobacteria; order Sphingomonadales; family Sphingomonadaceae; genus Erythrobacter. Next base: position 7,882 of record JBBRUU010000033.1, on the reverse strand, counting down.
TGCCCGCTTTCGGGCGATCGGCAGTTGAGCCCCAATGACTGACATTATGGCGCGAAGCTGACGCTTCGAGGCGCAAGTACGGGCGGCAGCTTCCCACCGAATGCGAGCCGGAAGCAACGCTCTTGCCTCGCCCCGCAAGCTGCCGCTGCGCCTCGGCGTCCTGCCCCCCTTTTTCTTGACTTCGCGGGCCTGCGCCCCTAGCGAGCGCGCTTCCCTACTTTCCGCGATTCTGACATGAGGGCCAAGTATGGCACGCGTTACCGTTGAAGATTGCGTCGACAAGGTTTCCAACCGGTTCGACCTCGTCCTGCTCGCCGCGCAGCGTGCGCGCGAGATTGCGGGGGGGAGCGAGCTGACCATCGACCGCGATCGCGACAAGAACCCGGTCGTGGCCCTGCGCGAAATCGCCGAGCAGACAGTCACCCCGGCGGGCCTGCTTGAATCGGTTGTGATCAGCCTCCAGAAGATCCTCCCCGATGACGAGGACGAGGCCTATGAGATCGGCTCGCTCAGCCAGTCCGCAGAAGCGCTGCGCATCACCGCCTCGGCACCGGCGCGCACGTCGTCGGTGGGCGGTGATTACGAAGGATAATCGTTTCGTTTCAAAGATTTGAACGATTTTTAGGGGCGGTCTAGACTAGGTCTAGGCCGCCCTTGATGCGTGTTAGACGCGGTTTAGAGGCTTCTTGACCCCTTCTTGACCCCCTTTAGCCGGCCCTTGCCAAGGCAGGGAAGCACGCTATCCCTTGGGCTTGGTCATCCAGTGGTCACAACGCTGGTTCGTGTGCCAGAGCGGGGGGGCATATGGCATCGATTGCGATCTACAGCGTCAAGGGCGGGGTCGGGAAGACGACACTGGCGGTCAACCTTGCGTGGTGCTCGGCAAGCATCTCGCGCCGCAAGACGCTACTGTGGGACCTCGACGCGGCGAACGGCTCGGGCTTCCTGCTGGGGGTAGATCCCAGAAAAAAACGCAGCGCGGACAGTATCTTCGACGAGGGGAGCGATCCGGCGCGGTTGATCCAGACGACCGCCTATCCCGGCCTCGACCTGCTGCCAGCCGACGAGAGTATCCGCGCGCTCGACCGCCAGCTCGACCGGCTCGGCAAGAAGAAGCGCATCGCCCGCCTCGCAGAAGGGCTTGGCAAGAGTTACGACCGGATCATCTTCGATTGTCCGCCTGTTCTCAACGAGTTGAGCGCACAGATCATCCGCGCTGCCGACCTCATTATCGTCCCCCTGCCGCCCTCCCCGCTGTCCGCCCGGGCGTTTGAAGTGGTGGTCGAGGAAGTGCGGGGGACGGGCAAGGGCCACCCGCCGATCCTCCCCGTGCTGACAATGCTCGACCTGCGCCGGGGCTTGCACAAGCAGGCGCGCGAGGCCAACCCCACGTGGCCAGTAATCCCGCTGGCGAGCGCGGTGGAACAATGCGCGGTTGAGAGAAAGCCTGTAGGCGCCTTCGCCCCCCGCTCCCCGGCGGCGCGGGCGATGGCCCAACTGTGGACCGCGATCGAGCGGAAGCTCGCCAGCCAGTAGAGGCGGGCAAATAGCCGCTTTCGCAGGTGCGGGAAACACGCTTATACCAATGACATTTGGATCCGGGGGAACGCTGGGCGGTGGTCGATTTGGGCGACAGCATCGGGACGGTGATCGAGGGCGGCCTGCTGGGACGCGCGGTCGAGCCAGGTGCGGGCGAGACTGCGGGGCAGGCCGCGGCGCAGGTCGACTGCTCCAATTGCGGCTTCGCCTACCACGGCCACTTCTGCCCCAATTGCGGCCAGAAGGCGCATGTGCACCGCAGCCTTGCCGCGATCGGTCACGACATCATGCATGGTGTGCTGCACCTCGACGGCAAGCTGTGGAACACGCTGCCGATGCTGGCTTTCAAACCGGGCCAACTCACCCGCCGCTATGTCGAAGGCGAGCGGGCCAAGTTCGTCAGCCCGATGGCGATGTTCCTGTTCACCGTTTTTGCGATGTTCGCGGTGTTTCAGATGGTTGGAATTTCACCATCGGATGATTTTGCTGAGGGTTTCGGGAATAATTCGAATGACGGCGTCGATCAGTCGGGGTTTCGCAGAAATATTCAGGAACAGATCACCACTCTGGAAAAGGAGCGCGACGGCTTGGCGAAAGGCGAAGCCCGACAGCGAGAGATCGATGTCGAGCTAACCGCCCTGCGCAAGATGATCAGTGCGGATTCGGGCGCGAGCGACGACGGGTGGACCAAGATTACGGTCAATGGCACCAACACCGTCAGCGTGGATCTAACCACGGAAGAATGGCTCGGCCACGGAATCATTGAGAAGTGGAAGAAGAACCCCAGCCTGATGCTGTATAAATTGCAGTCAAACGGTTACAAATTCAGCTGGATGCTGATCCCGCTTTCGCTGCCATTTGTGTGGCTGCTGTTCGCATGGCGGCGGCAGTTCAAAGCTTACGATAATGCGGTGTTTATCACTTATTCCTTAAGCTTCATGTCGCTATTGTTCATCGTCATGTCGCTGATCAGCGCCATTCCTGGCGGCGGCGACTGGGCACTGTTGGTTTTCGTCGTCGGCGCGCCACTGCATCTCTACAAGCAGCTGCGCTACGCCTACGGCCTGACGCGCTTTTCGGCCTTGTGGCGGTTTTTCGTACTGCTGTTCTGCACCCAGATCGTGATGACGATATTTCTGTTTATCCTCAGCGTAATCGGCGCGTTCTGAGGCGTCACGGGCAGGGGAACCGGCGGCGGACCAGGTCGGAAAAGGCCGCTGCGATAGTGGTGCGAGCGGCGGCTTGCCTGGAATAGCTGGCGAGATGTTCAAACAACACATCGCTGTCGATTTCGGCTTCGGGCGGCAGTCAGGCCTCGACAGTTTGCGCGGCAGCGAGCCGATCGGCGAGGTTTTGGCGATAGGTCTTGCCCACCGCAGAGATCGCTGCGAACAGTTCCCCAGCTTCGGGCGAGAGCGGCCAATTGGGCCCGCTCGGGCGTAGCTGATCGACCCGCGCCATAAATTGTGCGACCGTCATGTCAGGAGAAGAACCCACCGCCGCGGGGGGTGCGGAACCGGACCGTACAGTCTGCGCAGCCTGTGCAATCGTAGCCGCCAGCGTTCCGCCGAACAATGCCCAAGCTATGATAAATCGCATTGTGCTGCCCTGGCCACCTTATCACGAAGACGTCGCTGACAGTCTTCACGTGGGCGAGCTTAAGCCAATCTGATGCTTAAAAAAAAAGGCGCCGGAATTGCTTCCGGCGCCTTTCATTGTAACCTATCTTTTCGCAGCGTCACGCCCCCTGCGGTGCCTCGTCGCCCTTCCCGAAACGCTTGCCTGCCTTGGGAATGGTCGAGCCGCGCACCTGCGCCGGAATGCTCGGCCCGCGCCGGGCATCGGTGCGATCGATCTTACCGTTTTCGAGCAGCGAGTTGATCTCCTCGCCGGTCAACGTCTCGTATTCGAGCAGCGATTGGGCGAGCAGATGGAGTTGATCCTCGTTGGTCTTGAGGATATCGGTTGCGCGCTGGTGGGCGCCTTCGACAAGACCCTTGATCTCATTGTCGATCAGTTCGTTGGTCGACCCCGATCGGAAAGTCCGCTGCGCCGCGCCGTAGCCGAGGTAGCTTTCCGACTGCTCTTCGTACTGCAAGGGCCCAAGCTTGTCCGACATGCCCCACTGGGTGACCATGCTGCGGGCGAGGCTGGTCGCATACTGGATGTCGGACGAGGCACCAGAACTGACCTTGTCGTGGCCGAAGATGATCTCCTCCGCTACGCGCCCGCCCATCGAGACCGAGAGGTTCGCGTGCATCTTGTCGCGGTGGTAGGAGTAGCTGTCACGCTCCGGCAGGCGCATCACCATGCCCAGCGCACGGCCGCGCGGGATGATGGTTGCCTTGTGGATCGGATCGGAAGCCACCTCGTGCACCGACACGATCGCGTGGCCGGCCTCGTGATAGGCGGTCATCTTCTTCTCGTCGTCGGTCATGACCATGCTGCGGCGCTCGGCGCCCATCATAACTTTATCCTTGGCGTCCTCGAACTCCTGCATGGCCACCAGCCGCTTGTTGCGGCGCGCGCCCAGCAGCGCGGCTTCGTTGACGAGGTTGGCAAGGTCGGCGCCCGAGAAGCCCGGCGTGCCGCGCGCTATCACGCGCGAGTTGACGTCGGGAGCTAGCGGCACCTTCTTCATATGCACGGCAAGGATCTTCTCGCGCCCGTCGATGTCAGGGATGGGGACAACCACCTGACGGTCAAACCGGCCCGGTCGCAGCAGCGCCGGATCTAGTACATCCGGGCGGTTGGTCGCAGCGATTATGATGATGCCTTCGTTAGCTTCAAAACCGTCCATCTCGACGAGCAGCTGGTTCAGCGTCTGCTCGCGCTCGTCATTCGAATTGCCAAGGCCATTGCCGCGCGAACGGCCGACCGCGTCGATTTCGTCGATGAAGAGGATGCACGGCGCATTCTTCTTGGCCTGTTCGAACATGTCGCGGACGCGGCTTGCGCCGACGCCAACGAACATCTCGACGAAGTCCGAGCCCGAGATGGTGAAGAACGGCACGCCCGCTTCGCCTGCGATCGCGCGGGCGAGCAGGGTCTTTCCGGTGCCGGGCGAGCCGACGAGCAGCGCTCCCTTGGGGATCTTGCCGCCAAGCTTGGAAAAGCGCTGCGGATCGCGCAGGAACTCGACGATCTCCTGCAATTCCTCGCGTGCTTCGTCGATGCCGGCGACATCGTCGAACGTCACCTTGCCCGAGCGTTCGGTCAGCATCTTGGCTTTGGACTTGCCGAAGCCCATCGCCCCGCCGCCACTGCCCTTTTGGACCTGGCGCAGCGCGAAGAAGGCGATCCCGAGGATCAGGATGAAGGGCAGTGAATTGAGTAGAATGAAAAGCAGAACGTTCTGGCTCTCGCGCGGCTTGCCGGTGAAGCGCACCCCGTTGTCTTCCATCAGCTTGGTGATTTCGACATCGTTGGGAACAGGCACGGTGCTGAACGGCTCATTATTCTTGAGCGTGCCGGTGATGAGCTCGGCGCCCATCTGCACGTCCTGTACCTGGCCCTCGGCCACGGCAGCGCGGAAGTCGGAATAGCGGATCGCGGTGCAGGGCGACTGGCCAGCATTGCTGAACATCGTCACCACGAGCAGCAGGGCGAGGAATATCCCGCCCCAGATCATCAGCTGCTTGACCCAGGGGTTTGGGCCTTCGCCTTGCGGCTGCGGGTCGTTCTGCTGACTCATCTGAGGGGATTCCTTTCGTCAGCAGCAATGTAGGATGCAGCGAGCGAATGGCAAGATAATGCGCAAGGACTCGCGGCATGACAATTTTCGAACAGAGTGATGCACATTATCGATGCTCATCGCGGGTTTGCGCATTGCCATAAGCGGCGAGGAACACTTCGACCGCGCCGACAATCCGCCGGTCGCGGTCTTCCGCGCTGACACTGGCGCCGAAGCGGCACTCGAGATCGCCCATGCCCTTGCACATCGAGACGAACTGCTCGGCAGCGAGCATCGGGTCGGCAACCGCAAGCTCGCCCGCCTCCGTTGCACGCGCAAGCCATGCGCCGAAAGCCTTTTTCATGCGCCAAGGTCCGGCTTCGAGGAAGGCCGCACCGATCGCGGGATCGGCTTCGGTCTCGGCGGCGATGCGGCGCTCGAACTGTATCATCTCGGGCCGGAACAAAAAGGCGAAGATCGCCTGACCGATGTCGATCAACCTCGCGCGGATCGAGCCTTTTGCGGTGCCTTCGAGCGAGAAGTGCCCACGCATTTTCTCGCACTCGCTCTCGACCGCAGCGGCGAACAACGCGCGCTTGTCGCCGAACTGGTTGTAAATCGTGACCTTCGAAACACCGGCGTCGGCCGCGACCTGCTCGATCGCGGTCGCGGCATAGCCATTATGAAAGAAGTGATGCGCCGCCGTCTCGACGATCGCGACCCGCTTGGCGGTGTCGAGCGGCCGTCCGGCCTTGCGACGAAGCGACTTTTTTTCAGGCGAAGATGAACCGCCGATTGACAAAGTGAACGGCTCCGTTCAGTTAAACGTGACCGTTCAGTAATGCGCTTTGTCATTCGGTAGCGCAACCCTATCTGCTCTTAAAGGTTCCTGCCGACGTGCTTTGGATCGCCATCAGGATGCTCACCGGGGATGCCCAGAAGTTCTATGGGCTGCTGTTCGGCATCGCTTTCTCGACCCTCCTAATCACGCAGCAGATGACGATTTTTGTCAATCTGGTCGAGCGCGGGGCGAGCGGCGTCTATAACGCGCCCGAGGCGCAGGTGTGGGTGATGGATCCGGTCAGCCGCACCACGGACGTAAGCTATGCCATGCCCTCAACCGCGCTCGACAAAGTGCGCTCGGTGCGGGGCGTCGAATGGGCCGTGCCGCACCTTCGCGCGCAGGCCAATGTCCGCACCAAAGACGGCGACCTCGAGGGCGTGGGGATAATCGGTGTGGACGATGCGACCCTGATCGGCCTGCCCAAACGCATGGCGACCAACGACAAGGCGGTCCTGTTCGCACCCGACAGCGTGGTAATCGACGATGTCGGCGTCACCCGACTGTTCTCGAATGGCGCAAGCCCGCTCGGCGAACGGCTCGAGCTGAACGATCAGCGCGCCGTGATCCGCGGAGTAGCCGACGCGATCCCAAGCTTCACCAGCACGGTAGTCCTTTACACCCGCTATTCCAACGCGCTGAACTTCGTCCCTGGCACCCGCAACCGCCTATCTTTCGTGCTGGTCGGCATCGCCCCCGGCGAGACCCCGGAAGGCGTTGCGGCGCGAATCGAAAAAGAAACGGGGCTGAAGGCCGAAACCCGCACGCAGTTTGCCCAAGCGGGCGTTGATTTCATCATCCAGAACACCGGAATCCCGACCAATTTCGGGATCACCGTGTTCCTCGGCTTCGTGGTCGGCGTGGCGATCGTGGGCCTCACCTTCAGCCTGTTCCTGCGCGACAATATCAAGCAGTTCGGCGCATTGAAGGCGATTGGCGTCACCAATGCCAAGATCGTGCAGATGGTCGCAGCGCAGGCGGCACTGGTCGGCGTGGTCGGCTATGCGCTGGGTGTGATCGGCACAGTTGCCTTCATCCGCTCGTTCGGGGCTAATCCGTTCTTCAAGGGGTTCTACATCCCCTGGCAGATCCCGCTAATCAGTCTCGTGGCGGTGATGATCATCCTTGCCATCACCGGCCTGATCGCGATCCGCAGCGTGCTCAGGACCGAACCTGCATCGGTGTTCCGGTGAGCGAGGCGAGCATCATGGACACCAGAGCAATCGGCGGCTGCGCGCCCGAAGCGGCGATCTGCGCGCGCGGGATTTCGCGCGATTTCGTGGCTGGACAGACCACCATCCGCGTCCTGCACGGGATCGATACCGACATCCAATCGGGCGAGATGACCTACGTCGTGGGCGAAAGCGGTTCAGGCAAGACCACGCTGATCTCGATCATGTGCGGCATCCTCTACCCGACCGAGGGCGAGGTGCGCGTGTTTGGCACCGACATCTACAAGCTCACCGATACCCAGTTGGTCAAGTTCCGCCTCAAGAATATCGGCTTCATCTTCCAGCAGTATAACCTCATCCCCACCATCGACGCCGCTGCCAACGCCGCGGTGCCGCTGATCGCGCACGGGAAGCCGGTGCGCGACGCGCGCGAGCGGGCCAAGGTGCTGCTCGACAAACTCAACATCGGCAATCAGGCGGACAAGCTGCCGCGCCAGCTTTCAGGCGGGCAGCAACAGCGCGTCGCCATCGCCCGCGCGCTGGTGCACGAACCGCGCCTAGTGGTGTGCGACGAGCCAACCGCCGCGCTCGACGCGCGTTCGGGGCGTCGGGTGATGGACCTGCTGCGCGAAGTCGCAGTCGCGCCCGACCGGGCCT
>JBBRUU010000032.1:0-20891 GCA_038247515.1 Sphingomonadales bacterium | reverse complement strand
CCGGGGGTCGGGGGGTGGGCGTACCAGCCCCGCGCCTAATGCGTGCGGTGGGCCCGGGGGATCGCGGGCACGGCCCGGGTTGCCGCTTCGCCGAGGCACCCTGCGGCGAGCGCGCCGGGATCGCCGTTGCAGATCACGATATCGGCGGGGATCACCTCGCCGTTCGCGAGGCGGACGCCGCTGGCGCGGCCGTTCCTGGTGAGGATTTCGGCGACGGGCGCCCCGCTGCGTATTCTTGCGCCCTGCCGTTCGGCAAGGCTTGCAAGCGCCTTGGCCAGCGCGTGGATCCCGCCCTGGATCAGCCACACGCCCTTGGCCTCCACGTGCGCGATCAGCATCAGCGTGGCCGGCGCAGAAAACGGCGAGGAGCCGCAATAGGTGGCATAGCGCCCGAACAATTGCTGCAAGCGCGGATCCTTGAAGTGTGCCTCAAGCGCGTTCCACAGCCCATCGAAGGGCCGCATGGCGAGCATGTCGCCCATCTTCCAAGGGCCAATCCGCCAGATCATCGGCAGCGGCGTTGCAGCCTTGTCGCCGCGCAGGAACGGCTGTTCCAGCACCTCGAAGATGCGCTTGGCCTCGCGGGTGAAGGCCTGGTAGCCGCGCGCCGCCTCGGGCCCGGCAAAGGCGCCGACTGCTAGGGCGCTGGCTTCAGCGTCGGCATAGAGGTCAAGAGAGCCACTATCGTCCCACGCATGGCGGGCGAGCACTTCGGCGCGGGTGATGCTGACATGATCCTCGAGCCGGGCGTTGCAGGCCGCGAACACCTCGTCGAAGACCGCACGGTAGGTGAAAACGGTCGGCCCGCCGTCGATTGAGGCGCCGTCCACCTCGACGCGCCGCGCCTTGCCGCCGACCCATGCCTCCTTCTCGAAAACGGTGACGTCCGCGCCGCGCGCAGCGAGCAGCGCGGCGCTGGTGAGCCCGCCTATGCCTGCCCCGATCACGGCGACTCGCGCGTTCACCCTGTCCTTGCTCCCGTCATTCCCCGGATTATCATTGACCTTACGCACGTATCTGTCCAATCATTTAGACATATGGAAGGCACAGCACCTTGGCAGTGAGCAATTGGGTCGCCTTCCGGATCGGCTATGCGGCGCGCCGCAACCGCCTTTTCGCCAGCCCGCGGTTCCAGCATTGGGCGGCGCGCTTGCCTGTGATCCGCTGGATCGCGCGCTCCCGTGCCAACGGCGCCTTTGACCTGCTCGCGGGCTTTGCCTATTCGCAGGTGCTGCGCGCGTGGGTTGAGGGCGGGCTGTTCGACATCCTCATGGACGGTCCGCTCGCACCTGCCAAGGTCGCCGCGCGGATGGATCTCAGCGAGGATGCGGCGCTGACCCTGCTGCGCGCAGGCCGTTCGCTGATGCTCGCCGAGGAGCCTTCTCCGGGCCTATGGATGCTCGGTGAGCAGGGCGCCGTGTTCGCCTCCAACCCCGGCGTGCAGGCGATGGTGCGCCACCACCGCCTCCTTTACGCCGATCTTGCCGACCCGCTCGCGCTGCTGCGCGCCGACCGCAAGGAGCCGACCGCATTGTCGCGCTTCTGGACCTATGCCGGCGCGCTTCATGGGGCCACCGAGCGCGGTGCGGACACGGCGGAATATTCCGAGCTGATGGCCGCCTCTCAGCACTTCGTCGCCGACGAAGTGCTTGCCTCAATGTCGTTCAAGGATGTGGACAAGCTGCTCGACGTGGGCGGCGGTCACGGCGCTTTCCTGCGGCAAGTCGGCACGGCCTGGCCGCACCTGAAGCTCGGCCTGTTCGACCTGCCAAAGGTTGCGGAAACCGGCCGCGCGGCGCTCGGCGGAGCGGTGGGCGCGGGCCGGGTGACCGCGCATTCGGGGAACTTTTTCAAGGATTCTATACCCCAAGGCTACGACATGGTGTCGCTGGTCCGGATCCTGCACGATCATGACGATGCCCCCGCACAAGCACTGCTCGCCAACATCAGAGCCAGCCTTTCGCCCGGCGCGCGGCTGCTCATCGCCGAGCCGATGGCCGGCATCCCCGGCTCCCTGCCGATGGGGGAGGCCTTCTTCGGGCTTTACCTGTGGGCGATGGGCTCGGGCCGCCCGCGCAGCCCTGCGGAACTTGTCGCAATGCTACGCGCCGCAGGCTTTGCTCACACTCGGGTCATCGCGACTGCGCAACCGGTCAACGCAAGCGTGATCCTGGCCACCGCCTGAATTAAATGTCCAAGTTGTTTGACAGTCATAAACGTAAGGCGTAGCAAACAGGTCGGAGAAACTATCACCGGATTTTCGAGTCGGCTTCGAGCCGCAGAAACCGGATGGGAGAGCGATAAAAATGGACACCCTGGCAGTCATTCTCGAAGGACCCGAGCGCCTCGCGCTGCGGTTGCTCGAGATGAAGCCGGTGGAGCCCGCCGACGTTATCGTCGAAATCGCCTTCAGCGGCATCAGCACCGGCACGGAAAAGCTTCTCTGGAGCGGGCGCATGCCGCCCTTCCCCGGTCTCGGATATCCGCTCGTCCCCGGCTATGAATCGGTCGGCCGCGTCATTGATAGCGGAAGCGAAGCCCGCGGCCGGATCGGCGACTGGGTCTTTGTCCCCGGAGCCAATTGCTACACCGACGCGCGGGGCCTTTTCGGCGGCACCGCACGCCGCGTCATAGTGCCGTCGGCGCGAGCATTGCCGATCCCCGAACACCTCGGCGAGACCGGGGTGTTGTGTGCCCTCGCGGCGACGGCGCTTCATGCCATCAAGGGTGGCTTCGACCGGCGCGAGGTGCTGCCTGACCTCATCATCGGACACGGCGTACTCGGCCGTCTGCTTGCCCGGTTGACGCTGGCGCTCGGCGGCAAAGCGCCCACCGTGTGGGAAACCAACCCAGCCCGCCGCCACGGCGCGGTCGGCTACGCGGCGATCGACCCCACCACGGACGAGCGCCGCGACTATCACGCGATCTACGACGCCAGCGGCGACGCCGGCCTGATCGACGACCTCGTCATGCGCCTCGCCAAGGGCGGCGAGATCGTGCTCGCGGGCTTCTATTCCGAGCGGGTGAGCTTCGCCTTCCCTGCCGCCTTCATGCGTGAAGTGCGTTTCCGCGTCGCGGCCGAGTGGCAACCCGGCGACCTCGCCGAAACGCGCGCGCTGATCGAATGCGGAAAGCTCGACCTGAAGAGCCTGATTACCAACCGGCGACCGGCAGGCGAGGCGCTCGACGCCTATCCGCAGGCCTTCACCGACCCCGATTGTCTCAAAATGGTTCTCGACTGGAGCGAATGTTGATGTCTGTGCTCGATACCAGAATCCTAGAAGACCAAGCCGCGATGCTGCGCGAAGAAGCAAGCCAAGAACCTGATCCGGTCCACACTGGCGAAGTGAAGAGCGAAACGCAGATCATCGCGATCTACGGCAAGGGGGGTTCGGGCAAGAGCTTCGCGCTCTCCAACCTCAGCTACATGATGGCGCAGCAAGGCAAGCGCGTGCTGCTGATCGGCTGCGATCCCAAGAGCGACACCACAAGTCTGCTGTTTGGCGGCAAGTCGTGCCCGACCATCATCGAAACTTCCTCCAGGAAAAAAGCCGCTGGCGAAGAAGTCCGCATCGAAGATGTGTGCTTCCAGCGCGACGGCGTCTTCGCGATGGAACTCGGCGGCCCCGAAGTCGGTCGTGGCTGCGGCGGGCGCGGGATCATCCACGGGTTCGAACTGCTCGAAAAGCTCGGCTTCCATGACTGGGGCTTCGATTACGTGCTGCTCGATTTCCTCGGCGACGTGGTGTGCGGCGGCTTCGGCCTGCCGATCGCCCGCGACATGTGCCAAAAGGTGATCGTGGTCGGATCAAACGATCTGCAATCGCTCTACGTGGCGAACAACGTCTGCCAGGCGGTCGAATATTTCCGCAAGATGGGCGGCAATGTCGGCGTGGCGGGCATGATCATCAACAAGGATGACGGCACCGGGGAAGCGCACGCTTTTGCTGAAGCAGTCGGCATCCCGGTGCTCACCGCGATCCCCGCCAACGACGATATTCGCCGCAAGAGCGCCAATTATCAGATTATCGGCATCCCCGGCGGCGAATGGGCGAGCTTGTTTGAAGACCTCGCCATCAATGTCGCCGAAGCCCCCCCGGTGCGCCCGACCCCGCTGACGCAGGACGGCCTGCTCGGCCTGTTCAGCGATGACGTAACCGGCGGCAATATCCAGCTGGTCCCCGCGACCCAGGCCGACATGCGCGGCGGCGTCTTCGAGACCCGTCCGAGCCTCGAAGTGGTTTATGACGAGGCCTGATGCGATGAATGATGCCTTCCCTTCCAACGCGTCACGCGCCCCCGACCGGATCGACCTCGACACCGGTGCAGCCACCGGCGGTGCCTGCTCGTCGAAAGACACAATGCTCGAAGCGGCGCGCTCGGCGGGCAAGAGCGAAGTGCTCGATCGCTACGCTGCCGACTATCCGGTCGATCCTGCGGCCGGCCCGCACGATCAGCCGCAGTCGATGTGCCCGGCTTTCGGCTCGCTCCGGGTGGGCCTGCGCATGCGCCGCACCGCGACCGTGCTCTCGGGCTCGGCCTGCTGCGTTTACGGACTGACCTTCACCTCGCACTTCTACGGCGCGCGCCGAACAGTGGGCTACGTGCCCTTCTCCTCCGAAACGCTCGTGACCGGAAAGCTGTTCGAGGACATCAAGGAAGCGGTCGAGGGTCTCGCCGACCCTGAGAATTACGACGCGATCATTGTCACCAACCTGTGCGTCCCAACCGCCAGCGGCGTGCCGCTGCGCTTGCTGGGCAAGGTGATCAACGGCGTGCGGATCATCGGCATCGACGTGCCGGGCTTCGGCATTCCAACCCACGCCGAAGCGAAAGATGTGCTCGCCGGCGCGATGCTCGCTTACGCCCGCGAAGAAGTGATGGCCGGGCCGGTTGCGGCCCCGCGTGAACGCTCGGATAAGCCCAGCGTTGCTTTGCTCGGCGAAATGTTCCCGGCCGATCCGGTGGTCATCGGCCAGATGCTCGCGCCGCTCGGCCTTGCCGCCGGTCCCGTGGTCCCGACCCGCGAATGGCGCGAGCTCTATGCCGCGCTCGATTGCGCCGTGGTTGCCGCGATCCACCCCTTCTACACCGCCAGCATCCGCGAATTCGAAGCCGCGGGTCGCCCGGTGATCGGCTCTGCCCCGGTTGGCGCAGATGGTACGGCCGCCTGGCTGCAAGCCATCGGCGACACGCTCGGCCTGCCGCAGGACAAGGTCGACGCTGTCAAGAACGCGATGATCGGCGCTTGCAAGGGCGCGCTATCGCAGATGCCGATCAAGGGCCGGATCACCGTTTCGGGCTATGAAGGGTCCGAGCTTCTGGTCGCCCGCCTGCTGGTCGAGAGCGGCGCCGAAGTGTCCTATGTCGGAAGCGCCTGCCCGCGCACGAAGTGGTCCGATCCGGATCGCGAATGGCTCGAAGCGCGCGGTGTGCATGTCAATTTCCGCGCCAGCCTTGAACAAGACATTGCAGCTGTCGAGGAATATCGCCCCGATCTCGCCATCGGCACCACCCCGGTGGTGCAATATGCGAAAACGCGCGCGATCCCTTCGCTCTATTTTACCAACCTGATCTCGGCCCGGCCGCTGATGGGCCCGGCGGGCGCAGGCAGCCTGGCCACGGTGATCAACGCCGCAATGGCCAACAAAGACCGCTTCAATACGATGCGCGATTTCTTCGAAGGCGTCGGCACGGATCATGCCGCTGGCGTGTGGGAAGATCTGCCCGTCGACCGGCCGAAGTTCCGCAAGAAGTATGCGGCTTTGAACGAAGCAGCGCGCAAGGCATCGGAGGCGATCGGAACATGACGCTCGTCCTCGATCGCGGCTATATTGGTTTCGTCGTAACCTCGTCACGTTGCGCGGGAGGTGAGGCATGACCTTAGTCCTCGATCACGACAGGGCCGGCGGCTACTGGGGCGCGACTTACGTCTTTACCGCGGTAAAGGGCCTGCAGGTCATCATCGATGGCCCGGTGGGCTGCGAAAACCTGCCCGTCACCAGCGTGCTCCACTACACCGACGCTCTGCCGCCGCATGAACTCCCGATCGTCGTCACCGGCCTTGGCGAGGAAGAGCTTGGCAAGACCGGTACCGAAGGCGCGATGAAGCGGGCCTGGAAGGCTCTGGATCCAGAACTTCCCGCCGTGGTCGTCACCGGATCGATCGCCGAGATGATCGGCGGCGGCGTCACGCCTGAAGGCACCAACATCAAGCGCTTCCTGCCGCGCACCATTGACGAGGATCAGTGGCAATCGGCTGACCGCGCGCTGACCTGGCTGTGGACCGAATTCGGCCCCAAGAAAATGCCCGAAAAGCGCGTGCGCAAGGACGGCGAAAAGCCCCGCGTCAACATCATCGGCCCCAGCTATGGCATGTTCAACATGCCATCCGATTTGGCCGAGATCCGCCGCCTGGTCGAAGGCATCGGCGCGCAAGTGGGCATGGTTTTCCCGCTCGGCAGCCATCTTGCCGACATCCGCGATCTGGCGACCTCGGACGCCAATGTCTGTATGTACCGCGAGTTTGGCCGTAACCTGTGCGAAACGCTGGAGCGGCCTTACTTCCAAGCGCCGATGGGCCTCACCCAGACCACCAAGTTCCTGCGCGCGCTTGCCGCAGAACTGGGCCTTGATCCCGAACCCTTCATCGAGCGCGAGAAGCACACCACGATCAAGCCCTTGTGGGATCTGTGGCGCTCGGTCACACAGGACTTCTTCGGCACCGCGAGCTTCGGCATTGTCGCTAACGAAACCTATGCGCGCGGCATCCGCCAGTTCCTTGAAGGCGACATGGGCCTGCCCTGCGCGCTCGCGTTCTCGCGCTGCGCCGGGGTCAAGCCCAAGAACGAGGACGTGCGCGCCGCGATCCATGCCAACCCGCCGCTGGTGATGTTCGGCAGCTATAATGAGCGGATGTATCTGGCTGAAATGAAGGCCGGATATGGCCCGAGCAGCCAGTTCATCGCGGCCAGCTTCCCGGGCGCTGCGATCCGCCGCCATATCGGTACGCCGTTCATGGGATATTCCGGCGCGACTTATCTGGTGCAGGAAGTGTGCAATGCGCTGTTTGACGCGCTGTTCCACATCCTGCCGCTGGGCACCGAGCTCGACAAGGTCGATCCGACACCGGCGCGCAATGAAGCGCAATTGGACTGGGCCGACGACGCCAAGACCAAGCTTGACCAGCTGGTTGAAGCCCAGCCCGTCTTGGTTCGGATTTCGGCCGCCAAGCGCCTGCGCGATATGGCCGAACGCACCGCGCGGCGGCGCGGGCACACCACAGTTACCGCAGACTGCCTGAATGAGGCACTGCTTGAAGGAGCGGGAGCATGATTACGATGCTCCGCCCCGAATCTTTGTCGCTGCTGCGGACGCGTTCCGCGACGGCACAATGCCATGCCCCCTTCGAGGGGGCTCTCAAATCCACGTGGGGGATCACGCGGATGCCGACGGGGGCCTTCGGGCTTCCACTCACTCGCAACTGAACGGAGAAAAACCGATGAACGAACGTATCGGAACCCATCTGACGCCTGAAGAAGCTCAGGAAATCCACAAGGGCTTCATGGGGACGTTTGCCCTTTACACGGTAATCGCTCTCGTGGCTCACGGCCTTATGTGGGCCTACAAGCCCTGGTTTGGCCCTACCTTCGGTCAATAATCGGCGGCCCCCGGCTTCGGCCGGACTGCCTTGCCGATCAACATTTTACGAAAGGGATTTCTGATGTACAGAGTCTGGTTCTATTTTGACATCCGTCGTGCGCTCGTGGCCATGCATGTTGCGCTCGCCGTGTTGGCGTTCACCATCCACTTCATCCTGCTCAGCACGGATCGTTACAACTGGCTCGAACGCGCTCCTGGCGTGGCCGCACCGGCTCAGGCTGCTATCGAATCGTCGGAAAGCCCGGCAGCAGGATAGTCCTGTATCGAATTGTGAAGGGGCAGGTTCGCCTGCCCCTAACACTCTTTCGATCATTTCTAGCACCCGCCTTCAGGTGGGAAGGATGGACCTATGGCGCTCCTTAGTTTCGAGCGGAAATACCGCGTCCGCGGTGGCACATTAATCGGCGGCGACCTTTTCGACTTCTGGGTCGGGCCGTTTTATGTCGGATTCTTCGGAGTGACGACGGCAATCAGCGCGCTGCTTGGCACCGCGCTGATCTTCGCCGCTGCAACGCAGGGTCCGACCCTCAACCCGTGGTTGATATCGATCAACCCACCACCGGTCGAATTCGGCCTCTCGCTGGCACCGCTCAAGCAGGGCGGATACTGGCAGATCATCACCTGTTGCGCTGTCGTAGCCTTCAGCTCGTGGGTGCTCAGGCAGGCGGAAGTCTCGCGCAAGCTCGGCATGTCCTACCATGTGCCAATCGCCTTTAGCGTCGCGGTGTTCGCCTATGTCACGCTCAATGTCATCCGTCCGCTGTGGATGGGAGCGTGGGGTAACGGCTTCCCTTACGGGATCTGGACGCACCTCGAATGGGTCTCGAACGTGGGCTACGCCTTCGGCAACTTCCACTATAACCCCGTGCACATGCTCGCGATCTCGTTCTTCTTCACGAACACACTCGCACTGGCACTGCATGGCGGCCTGGTGCTGTCGGCGGTCAATCCCAGCGGAGGCACCGACGTCAAGTCGCCCGAATACGAAGACACCTACTTCCGTGACTTCATCGGGTATTCGGTCGGTACGCTCGGCATTCACCGGGTGGGGCTTTTCCTGGCACTGAGCGCCGGGTTCTGGAGCGCCATCTGCATCGTCATCTCCGGCACTCTGTATGTCGGCAGCTGGATCGAATTCTGGGATTTCTGGAAGAAGATTCCGATCTGGTCGTAAGGAGCACCTGAACCATGGCGACTTATCAAAACATTTTCACACAGGTCCAGGTGCAGGGGCCGCCCGAAATGGGAGTCCCCCACCTCGACGGCAGCGATGGGCGCATTGCTCTGGTCGGCCACAGCTACTTGATGGGCAAGCTTGGACAGGCCCAGATCGGGCCGATCTATCTGGGCCTGCTGGGCACCATCGCGCTGGCATTCGGCACGACGGCTTTCCTGATCATCGGATTCAACTTCTGGGATCAGGCCGGCTATAGCCCGCAGGGCTTCATGCGTGAGCTGTTCTGGCTTTCGCTTGATCCTCCGGGCCCGGAATATGGCTTCAGCCCGTTCGTGCCGTTGAAGGAAGGGGGCTGGTTCATTCTGACTGGCGCGTTCCTCACCATTTCGGTCCTGTGCTGGTTGGCGCGAACTTACGTGCGCGCCAAGGCGCTGGGCATGGGGATGCACATTCCCTGGGCCTTTGCTTCGGCAATCTGGCTGTTCCTGGTGCTGGGCTTTATCCGCCCGATGCTGCTGGGTGATTGGTCGCAGGCGGTGCCCTACGGCATCTTCAGCCACCTCGACTGGACCAACAACTTCTCGCTGACCTACGGGAACCTGTTCTACAACCCGTTCCACGCGCTCTCGATTGTCTTCCTTTACGGATCGGCAGTTCTGTTTGCGATGCACGGGGCGACGATCCTGGCTCTTGGCCGCTACGGCGGGGAGCGCGAGATCGAGCAGATTACCGACCGCGGCACGGCTGCGGAACGCGGCGCGCTGTTCTGGCGCTGGGTGATGGGGTTCAATGCAACCTTTGAATCCATCCACCGCTGGGCCTGGTGGTTCGCAGTGCTGACGACGCTTACGGGCGGAATCGGCATTCTGCTGACCGGCACCGTGGTCGATAACTGGTACCTGTGGGCGCAGGAGCATTACTATGCTCCCGATACCATCAACTACGATCCCACCGGCGCAGCCAACGCCTCCGCCGGCAACTAGTAAGAGCGCGCCGGGCTTCGCGGTCCGGCACCTTCTTTCACTGCGACAAAACAAATCCCGGCCGGGCATACGCCCCGGCCGGGATTTTGTTTGCCTGTTGCTGTGGTGGGCCTGTAGCTGTCGCGGGATCAGCGGCGTAGGATCGGCGGCGTAGGATCGGCGGCGTAGGATCGGCGGCGTAAGGTCGGCGGCGTAAGGTCGGCGGCGCCTGATCAATGGTGGGACTCGAGCACGAGCCCGGGCTCAGCCCTTCAGCCGCGTGCGCAGGTCCATCAGGTGAAGCGGCAGCGAGGCGGCCAGCGGTAGCGCGATCCACCACCAGTCCGCGCCGGTCAGCGCCACCCTGAGTCCGAGCACAATAAGCGCCGCGGGGCCGAGCAGTCCGAGGATCGCGCCCCAGCCCCAGCGCCTGCCCACCCGCAGCCACGCGGCCTCGGCCAGCAGGACTCCAAGGATCAGATCGGCCGCATGACCGCTGGCGAAGATCCATGCCATCATGCCCTGCCCCACCTTCGCCTTTGCGCCCTGCCCGCCCGGCTTAGCCGAACGGCGCGTTGAGCTGGACCACGGTCCAGTTGAGCGTTGCGGCAAAGCTCACCCAAGCGAGGTAGGGCATCAGCAGCAGCGCCGCGCTGCGCGAGAAGCGCCCGCAATAGACGATCAGGACGAGGATCGACAGCCACAGCAGCGTGACCTCGACAAAGGCCCAGTCGGGCCGCTGGAAGCGGAAGAACAGGATCGACCAACTGATGTTGAGGAAGCCATTGAGGGCGAACAGCCCCACCACCCACTCGGCCTGCGCACTCGTGCGGGCGGCGCGCCAGGCGGTGATGCTCGCGACAGTAATCAGGGCATAGATCGCCGTCCAGCCGATCGGGAAGACCACGTCGGGCGGGTTCCATGCCGGCTTGGCAAGCGCCTGGTACCACGGGCCGACATCGGTCACGGTCGCGCCCAGCGCCGCGGTGCACAGCGCCGCGATGGTCGCGACTGCAACCGGAATGATCATCAAGCGGTTCATCGTGGCGGTCTAAGGTTCATGGCCGCAACCTGCAATGCCCTTGCGCGCCCGCTCGCGCGCCCGCTCGCTCGCTCGCTCGCCCGTGCCCCGATCAGGCGGCGGCCCTCAGTCCGAGCAGGTGCGCGGTATCCTTGAGGAAGATCTTGATGTGCGCCATCGGTTTGGCGCGCACCAGCTTCTTATGCATGTAGGCCTGCCAGGTCAGTTCCTGCACGTCCTTGTCATCGCACATGGTGACGAAGCGTTCGCGGCGCTTGTCGGACGAGTACCAGAAATACTGCATCATCCCGAGCACCCAGAACACGGTGCCGTGCTCCTTCATGAAGGCCTTGCGCGCACCGCGCAGCTGCTTGGCATCGCCGGTGCGCAGGAAGGCTGCGGCCGCCTCGCCCACCACTCGGCCGCACACCATAGCGTAATAGATGCCCTCGCCCGAGGCAGGCGCCACGACGCCCGCCGCATCGCCGGCGACGATCACGTCGGCGCCGTTGTCCCAGCGCTTCAGGGGCTTGAGCGGAATCGGCGCGCCTTCGCGGCGGATCGTCTCGCAGCGGTCAAGCCCGAGGTCGTCGCGCATCGTGGCGATCGCGCCTCTCAGCGAGAAGCCCTTGTTGGCGCTCCCCACCCCGATGCTTGCGGTATCCCCGTGCGGAAAGACCCAGGCGTAGAAATCGGGCGATAGGCGGCCCTGATAGTAGACGTCGCAGCGCGTGGCATCGAACTGGTCGGTGTTGCGCGGGGGGCTCTTGATGATCTCATGATAGGCGAACACGCAAGGGATGCGCTCGGCGCCTGGCAGGCATTGCTTGGCGACTGCCGAGCGTGCGCCGTCAGCACCGATCACCACGCGGGCGCGGACGCTCTCGATCTCTCCGCCGCGTGAGCGGCGGAAGGTGACGATCGGGTGGGCGTTGTCGTCGCGCTCGATCTTCTCGAAGGTCGCGGTGAGGCGTTCGGCCCCCGAATTGCGCGCGCGTTCGCGCAAGGCTTCGTCGAACTCGTCGCGGTCGACCATCCCGACATAGCCGATCTCGCCAACCGGCATATCCACTGCACGCCCCGAAGGTGCGATCATGCGGGCCGAGCGCGCCTTGGCGACGAGCAGGCTTTGGGGAATGTCGAAATCGGCAAGCAGCCGCGGCGGGATTGCGCCGCCGCAGGGCTTGATGCGCCCGCCGCGCTCGATCAGCAGGACCGAATGGCCGGCCAGCGCCAGATCGGTTGCCGCCGTGGCGCCCGAAGGCCCGCCGCCGATGATCACGGCATCGTAGATTGTCTGGTTCATGCGAGCTGCTCCTCTGGCCGTAGCGGCCGTTTCCATTTGACGAGGGTGGCGCGCATCGCCGCCCCTCCGGTCGCCTTGACCGCTAAAATTGCGGCGAGCACGAAAGCGCCCGCCTCGATCGCAAAGACAAGCTGGAAGGCTGCGCCGACATCGCCGAGTGCGGCGCGCGCCAGATCAAGCCCAACCGCGCCGAGCAACCCTCCCAGGCCAAAGGCGATGGCCTGCGAGGCACCCCAGACGCCCATGCGGACACCCTCGCGCGTGGTCTCGCCGGCACCGGCAAGACCCATCATCGCGCCGATCGCAGCGACCGCGAAGACGCCGTTGCCGAGGCCCAGCACCAGCAGGTTGAGTTCAAGTGGCCAGGGCGGTCCGGTGACCGCCGCCACGCCGAGCGCGGCGAGCCCCAGCCCCGAGGCAAGGCAGCCGGCCACCACCCACGGGCGCAATCCATCGGGCCGCTTGCCGCTGAAGGCGCTGCCGCCGACGCCCGCGAAGATCATCCCGATCAGGATGCCGCCCTGGTGATACTGACCGACGGTTTTGGTCGACTCGCCCGGCGCAAGGCCAAATACGAGGCCGGTGAAAGGCTCGAGGATCAAATCCTGCATCGAGAACGCGATCATCGAGACGAAGATGAAGATGGTGAAGCGCCGCGCCGAAGTCTCGGCCCAGATCTCGGCGATCGCCGCGCGGAAATCGGGCGCGGGCTTGTCGCTGTCGTTTTCGCGGAAGTGACCCGCCTGCCGTTCAAGCCGGAAGGTCGTGATCACCACCAGCGCAACCATCACCAGCGCAAGCCCCCCCGCGACCTCGATCAGGCGCGCAGGGCTATAGGGAATGAGCAGCTTGCCCACAGTGATTGCCGAGGCGACGATGCCGCCGACCATCATGATCCACGTCACTGCCGCCGCAGCCGCACGGCGTTCAGGAGCGACACCGGAAGCGAGCAGCGCCAGCGCCGAGGTTCCGCCCGCACCCACGCCGACGCCGATCAGCGCATAGGCAAAGACCGCCAGCACAAAGGCGAGCGGGAAGCTGCCTGCCATCATCAAGGTCGCCTGCGTCGCGAGCATGCTGCCGGCTGCCAACACCGCTATGCCGCCGATGATCCACGGGGTGCGCTTGGCGCCCTTGTCGGAGCCGTGGCCCCACAAGGGCCGCGCGAGCTGTACGCCGTAATGCCACGCGACAAGGCCGGCGGGGATTGCTGCAGCCAGCGAAAGTTCGACCACCATGATGCGGTTCAATACCGTCGTCGCCAGCATCACCAGCGCGCCGATCGCCGCCTGCACCAGCCCGATGCGGATAATCCCCAGCCAGCCGAACCCTGCCCTCGCCTCCAACTTGGGCAGGCCGCTGTGCATCAGATATAGCCTCCGAGACCCAGCGCCGCGGCGAGCATCCCCAAGACATAAAGCGTCACGCCCACGCCGTTATACCACGGGGCATATTTGGCCGGATCGCGGATCAGCTTGGGCATGGCCGCGATCTGCCCGGCGAGCGCGCCGCTCACCACCAGCGCCGATATGCCGAAGCCCCACACCGCCAACAGCGCGATCACCACGATCTGCGCCGAGGCCATGGTGATGCAGGCCAGCCGCGCGGCGTCGGCGGTGCCCATCGTCACCGGCAGCGAGGTGAGGCCGGTCTGACGGTCGCCTTCGACTGCCTTGAAATCGTTGAGGACCATGATCCCGTGCGCGCCGAGCGAATACATGACGAGCACAGACACGACATAGACCGAAGGCGCAGCGCCCAGCATCACGGCTGCACCTGTGAACCAGCTCAGCCCCTCATAGGTCAGCCCGCACACCAGCGGGCCGACAAAGCCGTTGGCCTTGAAGCGCAGCGGCGGAGCGGAATAGGCCCAGGCAAAGGCAAGGCCGACGAGACCGGCGATAAACACCAGCGGCCCCAGCAGCCAGGCCACCCCCGCCGAAATGAGCGTCGCGATAATGGCGATATACAGCCCCCAGCGTCCCGGGATGCGTCCCGATGGGATCGGCCGGCCGGGTTCGTTGATGGCGTCGACATGGCGGTCGAACCAGTCGTTGACCGCTTGGCTGGTGCCGCACACCAGCGGGCCGGCCAGCAACACACCGCCGGCGACGAACCACAGGCGCCCTTCCAGCCCGGCGCCGGACGAGACCGCGCCGCACATGAAGGCCCACATCGGCGGAAACCAGGTAATGGGCTTGAGCAGTTCGAGCACGACGCGCGGACGCAAGGTCTGGCTTGCTTCGGGTGCCGATGGCGGCACAGCGCGATTCGAGGGTAAAGACTGCTCCATTTCCCGAAACTATCATGACAATCCGAAGCGTCCAAACATTTTGACACTTTGGTTCCAACATGACGCGCTTTTCCCGTTCAAATATGCGAACGGGCCGGACACCGTGTCTAACGGCGCAGTGTCAAGTATGGTGATGAGTTGGAAAAAAGCTGCGCCGGGGCGTGCTTGCTTTAAGCCCCTTCCAGCGCGTCCCAGACCGGGGTTAGACCCCTTCTAGACCCCGCCTAGACCCGTTTAGACCCCCTCCAGACACGGTCTGCGGGAGCATCGCCCAAAATGCCGAAAACCCCTACAGCGGGGCGTTTATTCGTTGTCGCCGGCAAGGTTGCCAAGGCCGTAGCGGTGAAGCTTGGAATAGAGGCTCTGGCGCGAAAGGCCAAGGATCTCGGCAGCCGAGGCGCGATTGTCCGAGGTATAGGAGAGCGCCGCCTCGATGCACAGGCGCTCGATCAGGTCGCTGCTCTCACGCACGATGTCCTTGAGGCTCATCCGGCCGACAAGTTCGGTGAGCTGCTCGACCGAGCGCGGCATGTCCTGCTTGCCCGGCGGAAGGTCGCGCATCCGGCGCCCCACGGGGCGGATTACGAAGGCGTAATAGCCGCCTTCCCCGGCGGTCCTGACCGCCGAGAGTTCAACCGGTTCGCCCTCGACATCGTGGCCCACGCGCACCACCGTGGCGACATTACGCGCCGCGCCGTGCTGGTCGATCTGGCCCTCGATCAGGTCGAGGTCGATCCCCGGCCGGCCGATCGATTCCGAGAGGTGCCGGCCGCGCAACTGATCGACGCTGGCGGCTTGCAGAAGCTCGACAAAGGCGGCGTTGGCGGTGACGATCTCGAGGTTGCTGTCGGCCACCACAAAGGCGTCGGGCATCTGATCGACGAGCGCCAGAACAGGGGAAAATTCGGTGGTCGGCCGGTCGGAGATGGGCACCATGCGGACCAGCAGGAACTGCCCGCGATCCTGCGTGAAACCGTTGACCGAGACCATCACTTCGCGCGACCCGCGGGAGATGCGGATGCGCCCCGGGCTGACCGTGTCGGACACCAGCGCAGCGCCGACAAGCGACTGCACCGCCTCGTGCGAGCCGCGGTCGATGAAGTTCAAAAGCTTCTTGCCGGGCAGGCTCGCAGGCCGCGCGCCGATCAGCTGGTGGGCGGCCGGATTGGCCTCACGCACGCGCAACGTGCCGGCCTCGACGATCAGCACCGGCTCGGTCGATCGTTCGAACAGCATGCGGTAGCGTGCCTCGAGCTGGCGCATCCTGAGGTAGTCGCGCTCAAGCGATTGCTGCACCTGCAGAAGGCGCTGCTGGAGCTTGCCCGCCTCACGCAGTTCGCGGCCGAAAGCGATGCGGTGCTCGCCGCCATTGACGCTGAGCACGGAATAGCGAATCGGCACATCGCCATCGCGCGACGGGTGGTTGACCTGCCGCCAGTGCTGCACCTCGCCGCGCCGCGCGGCGGCCAGCATCTCCATGACTTTCGGGCGACTTTCGTCGGTCACCGTGTCGATCCAGTTGCTGCCGACCAGACCCGCGAAGGTCGGAAACTCGCGCGGGTCGAAAGCGGCATCGAGGATCGTGCCGCTATCATCGAGCACCAGCGTCACGTCGCCAGCGACCATGGCCAACTTCATTGCCGCATCAGCATCGAGCGTGTTGAAAAGCTCGGCAGACTTCCCGAACGGTTGCTTGCCTTCGATGCTATGTTTGCGGGTGAGCATGGTGCGTAGAACCCTATCGCATGTTCAAGGTGCGAGGCGCGGCGTTTGTCACCAGGGAGTTTGCCAAGTCGAGCGCGGAGAGCGCGTCGGCACCGGTTCCGTCGGCCCCCACGTCGATCGCAATCCGCGGGTTTTCGTTGATCATTAGTCCGCCAATCAGCACGATGATACGAGGGTTGGCCGAAACGTTTCGTACCGCCTTGATGAGATTGCCGAGCGCGGCAGTAGGGCATTCGCGGGCGAGGGTCAATCCTATGAGATCAAAGGGCTGACGGGCCAACCGGTCGAGCAATTCGCGGCGCTCCGGCTTGACCAGCGCCTCGCTGCGCCAGCCGGCGCGGGCGAACACTTCCTCGATCATCATGACGCCGAAACTGTGGTAGTCGCCCGGCATCGCCGAGAACAGCGCTGTATAAGGCATGTGCAAGTTGCCGAAGTCCGCAGGCGACCGGGCGGCGACCTCGCGCATCACTTCCTGCAGGCGCCACAGGCCCATCGTGACGTCGAGGAAATCGCATTCGTCACGTTCCCACATCTCGCCCAGCTTGCGGGCGGCGGGGGCGAGGAGATCGAGGCAAATGGTCTCGACGCTGGCGCCCTTGGCGATGAAGGCGTCGACCTCCTCGAGCAAGCTCGCCGCTTCCAGACGGAGCGGCAGGAGCGCGAAGCGCGAGGCCTCGTCGGCGGTAATGGCGCGCAGGCGGCGCGACCGGTCGGTGGTGTTGGACGTGTTGTGCGCCATCAGGAGCCGCGGAATGATCTCGCTCTCGATGATGGTGTTGACGGCGTCGGCCGGCTCTGGATCAAATCCGGCGGCGCGGCGCTTGACCCGTTCAATCGGCGCGGCGATCACTCCCCTGAGTACCGCCGATCCTGCCCCGAACACCCCAGATAGCTTCGATTCTCCCATAAGTCAGACCCTCCTCAGGTCACGCGGACAGCAGCCCGAACAAGGTAGCAGCCACCTCCAAGCAGCCTTGGCCCTTATCCCGAAACGCCAACGAATCTTTTCTACGCTCTTTTTCAACATGGCGCAAATGACCTTACCCAAGATAGTCCAACCGTCAACAAAACTAAACGTCCAATCTGGTTGACACTCAAGTTGGAAAAGGTAATCTTCGATTCTGAGAGAAAAGGCTGGCGCATCACATGACTCGGACGGATCAAGCATCCCCGGTTGAACCCGGAACCACGGTGAAGGGGGCGGGCCACGAGAGGGGCAATACCGGCGCACTTTACACCTCTGAAGAACGGCAGCGCCGGGACAACTCTGCTTGGACGATTGTTCAGGGCGTTTTGGCCCCGGTGCAATTCGTAGTGTTTCTCGTCAGCCTCGGCCTTGTTTTCCGCACGCTCACAACCGGTGAGGATGCGTTTGCCGCTGACGTCTCGATCGTGGTCAAGACGCTGGTCCTTTACACCATTATGATCACTGGCTCGATCTGGGAAAAGGTCGTGTTCGGCAAGTGGCTGTTCGCCCCGGCGTTTTTCTGGGAAGATGTGGTGTCCATGCTCGTGCTGGCGTTGCACACTCTGTATCTGGTGATGCTGCTGGCCGAAATCGGCACACTGGAACAGCGGATGCTGGTCGCGCTGGCGGGCTATTGTGCTTATGTCGTAAATGCTGCTCAGTTCCTCTGGAAGCTGCGGATGGCTCGGCTTCAGGGCGCTCCTTCCAGCAAGGCAGTAGCCGCATGAGCGCGCTCGATGTTCTCGACGGCTGCGCGGCCGAACTCGCCCGCAACAACACCCCCGCCACTGCTCCCGCGCGCCCGGTGCTGCGCGAACGCGGCCAGCGCGAAGTGTTCTGCGGCCTCACCGGCATCATCTGGCTGCACCGCAAGATGCAGGACGCCTTCTTTCTTGTCGTCGGCTCGCGCACCTGTGCCCACCTGCTTCAATCAGCAGCGGGCGTGATGATCTTCGCCGAACCCCGCTTCGCCACCGCAATCATGGAAGAGCGCGATTTGGCGGGCATGGTTGATGCCCAGGACGAGCTCGACCGGGTGGTGAACCGCCTGCTCGAACGTCGCCCCGACATCCGCACCCTGTTCCTCGTCGGCTCGTGCCCTTCTGAAGTGATCAAGCTCGATCTCGCCAAGGCCGCCGAGCGTTTGGGCACGGTGCACATGCCGCGGGTGCGCGTCCTCAACTATTCGGGCAGCGGGATTGAGACGACCTTCACGCAAGGTGAAGACGCCTGCCTCACTGCGCTGGTGCCGGTCATGCCGGCCCTTCCCGTCGATGCGAACAAAGAACTGCTGATCGTCGGCAGCCTTCCCGACATCGTCGAAGACCAGTTCCTGCGGCTGTTTGCCGAAATGGGCATCGCCAAGGTCGGCTGCCTGCCCGCGCGCAATGCCCGCGATCTGCCGAGCGTCGGCCCGGGCACCCGCTATCTGCTCGCCCAGCCGTTTTTGGGCGAGACCGCGATGGCGCTCGAAGGTCGCGGCGCCCAGCGGATCGAAGCGCTGTTCCCGTTCGGCGTCGATGGCACATCCGACTGGCTTCGCGCTGCTGGCGCAGCTTTCGGCATCGACCCTGCCCTGACCGAACAAGTGATCGCTCCGGGCCGCGCCCGCGCTACCCGCGCGCTTGGCAACCTGCGCCCGCAGCTTGAAGGCAAGCGCATCACCTTCCTCCCTGACTCTCAGCTCGAAGTGCCGCTCGCGCGCTTCCTGCAGGACGAGCTCGGCATGGAGCTGGTCGAAGTCGGCACGCCCTATCTCCACCGCGCGCACCTCGCCCGCGAGCTTGAGCGCTTAGGTCCGAACGTACGCCTTAGCGAAGGCCAGCATCTGGACCGTCAGCTCGACCGCGTACGCGCCGACCGGCCCGACATCACTGTCTGCGGCCTCGGCCTTGCCAATCCGCTCGAGGGCGAGGGTCTCACCACCAAGTGGGCCATCGAACTCGTCTTCTCGCCGATCCATGGTTTCGATCAGGCTGCGGATCTCGCCGAACTTTTTGCCCGGCCGCTGCGGCGACGCGACATGCTGGAGATCTAGTCGATGCAACTGGCTGTCTGGACATATGAAGGACCGCCCCATGTGGGGGCCATGCGCGTTGCGACCGCGATGGAGAAACTCCATTACGTGCTCCACGCGCCGCAGGGCGATACCTATGCCGACCTGCTGTTCACGATGATCGAGCGGCGCGGCAAGCGCCCGCCGGTTACCTACACCACCTTCGAGGCGCGCGACCTTGGCAAGGACACCGCGCAGATTTTCCAGGACGCCGCGCGCGAGGCGGTCGCCCGTTTCAATCCGCAGGCTATAATCGTCGGCGCCTCATGCACTGCTGAACTCATCCAGGACGATCCGGCAGGCCTGTCCGAGGCGATGAACCTACCCTGCCCGGTGATCCCTCTCGAACTGCCGAGCTACCAGCGCAAAGAAAACTGGGGCGCTTCGGAAACCTTCTACCAGATCGTCCGCCACCTCGCCGACAAGTCGGTGGTGCGCGAGCCCCGTGAAGGTCGCAAGGCGCGTGCCAACATCCTCGGGCCCACGGCGCTGGGCTTCCGCCACCGCGACGATCTCGTCGAGATCCGCAAGATTTTGGCCCAGTTGGACATCGAGGTTAACCTCATCGCCCCGCTGGGAGCTACCCCGCAGGACATCGGAAAGATCGGCCATGCCGATTTCAACATCGTCCTCTACCCTGAAATAGCAGATGAGGCCGCCCGCTGGCTTGAGCGCACTTTCGCTCAGCCTGCGGTGCGGACCGTCCCTATCGGCGTGGGAGCGACCCGCTCTTTCATCGCCGACGTCGCCGAGTTGGCAGGTGCAGATCCCACGCCTGCCCTCGGCGACACATCTTCCCGGATGCCGTGGTGGTCTAGGTCGGTCGATTCGACCTATCTCACCTCCAAGCGCGTCTTCATTTTCGGTGATGCGACCCACGCCGTCGCCGCTGCTCGCATCGCTCGCGAGGAGCTCGGCTTCGAGGTGTGCGGTCTGGGCTGCTATTCCCGGGAATTTGCCCGCGATGTCCGCGCCGAGGCCGAGCGCTGCGGGGTCGAGGCCCTGATCACCGATGATCACCTGGCAGTAGAGGACGCCATCGCTGCTGCCGCGCCGGAACTGGTGCTGGGCACGCAGATGGAGCGCCATATCGCCAAGCGCCTCGGCATCCCCTGTGCAGTGATCTCCGCGCCGGTGCACGTCCAGGATTTCCCTGCCCGCCACTCGCCCCAGATGGGCTTCGAGGGCGCGAATGTGATCTTCGACACCTGGGTTCACCCGCTGGTGATGGGACTGGAGGAGCACCTGCTCACCATGTTCCGCGACGACTTCGAGTTTTCCGACGAGGCCGGCGCCTCGCACCATGCAGCGCACAGCCCGCGCAAGGCTGCTCCGGCCCCGGCAGCAGCACCCCTGCGCGAACTGGAAACTGCAGGCGCAGTGCAAGCGGCACAGGTGGCCGACGCCCCGGTGGACAATGCCGAAATGGCACCGACGCTCTGGACTCAAGAGGCCGAGCGCGAGCTCAAGAAGATCCCGTTCTTCGTCCGCGGCAAAGCACGCCGCAACACCGAAGCTTATGCGACCGCCGAGGGGCTTGCGCAGATCAGTCTAGAAACCCTCTACGACGCGAAGGCACATCATGCACGGTAACGTAACATCGACAGCTTCAGCTGACCCTCGCGCGCCCGTTCGGGTCGTCATCGTCACGCTCGACAATCACCTCAAGGGTGCAGTCGACCGAGCGGAAGCTACTCTGGCCGCTGAAGGCATCGACCT
>JBBRUU010000031.1:0-21411 GCA_038247515.1 Sphingomonadales bacterium | reverse complement strand
ATGCCTTCGAGGTGGTCCATTTCGTGTTGCAGGCAGGTCGCCATCAGCCCGTCGAGCGCTTCTTCGTGGGTGTTGCCCTCAAGGTCCTGATAGCGCACCCGGCAGGTCGCGGGGCGATCAACATCAGCGTAGATCTCGGGGACCGAGAGGCAGCCTTCCTGATAGGTTGCAAGCTCGCCAGCCGGATCGAGGATCACGGGATTGATGAACACCCGCGGTTCCTTTTTGGTCGCGGTATGCGTGTGTGCATGACCGTGCCCGTGATCATGGCCGCACTCGACCGGCGGCGCATCGGGATCGTCGGGCTGAAGGTCGATCACCAACACCCGCTGGGGCACGCCGACCTGGATCGCGGCAAGGCCAATGCCCGGCGCGTCGTACATCGTCTCGAACATATCGTCGACGAGGGTGGCGAGGTCGGGGCCGAACTCGTGGGGTTCGACCAAAGTCGAGACGATCTTGAGCCGGGAGTCCGGCACTTCAAGGATTTCGCGGATAGCCATCTTCGGCAAATAGGGGCCGAGCGGGCTTGGCGCAAGCATGATGCGCCGATCACGCTGATCGTTTCAACCGACTGGCCGCCTTGCCCGCAGCGGCGTTTATTGAACGGGACGCCTTGCGCGCAAGGCTTGGGCCAGCGTGCCTTCGTCAAGATAGTCGAGCTCGCCGCCGACTGGCAGGCCGTGGGCAAGCTGGGTAACGCGCAGGGCAAAGCCCTCAAGCCGCTCGGCGAGGTAATGCGCGGTGGTCTGACCCTCCAGCGTCGCGTTCATGGCGAGCACCACCTCTTCGACTTCGCCGCCCTCGACGCGGGCAAGCAGGCTGGCGATCTTGAGCTCCTCGGGGCCCACGCCGTCCAAGGCCGAAAGCCGGCCGCCGAGCACGTGGTAGCGCCCGGGGAACAGCCGCGCGCGGTCCAATGCCCAGACGTCGGACACTTCCTCAACCACGCACAGCGCGCGCG
The DNA here is from genome assembly GCA_038247515.1 of Sphingomonadales bacterium. Classification (GTDB taxonomy): domain Bacteria; phylum Pseudomonadota; class Alphaproteobacteria; order Sphingomonadales; family Sphingomonadaceae; genus Erythrobacter. Next base: position 20,447 of record JBBRUU010000031.1, on the reverse strand, counting down.
CGTCGCGGCGCGGGTCGGCGCAGATGGCGCAAGGATCGCGGGTGTCGACATTGCCGCAGGTCTGGCACTCGACCAGCGTCTCGGCAACCGCTGCAAGAGCCTCGAGCAAAGCAGGCAGCGCGGATTCGCGATTCTTGACGAGCCACAGGACAGCGCGGCGCGCAGAACGCGGCCCCAAGCCCGGCAGCCGGGCGAGCGCAGAACTCAGCGCCTCGATCTCTTGCGATGCCATAGAGGTAGAGATAGGGGCTACGCTTAGCTTCACAAAGGCTCCGGGCAAAGCTTATGCGCATCATCTTCATGGGAACGCCCGATTTCGCGGTGCCGGCGCTGACGGCGCTGCATGATGCGGGCCACGAGGTCGCTTGCGTCTATACCCAGCCGCCGCGCCCCGCGGGCCGGGGCAAGCAGCTGCGCCCCTCACCCACGGCGCTGGAAGCGGAGCGGCTGGGCGTGTCGGTGCGCTGGCCGGTGTCGCTGCGCAATGCCGAGGCACAAGCCGAGTTTGCCGCCCTCAATGCGGACGTGGCGGTGGTTGCGGCCTATGGCCTGATCCTGCCGCAGGCCGTGCTCGATGCGCCCGTGCATGGCTGCATGAACATCCACGCCTCGCTGCTCCCCCGCTGGCGCGGGGCGGCGCCGATCCACCGCGCGGTGATGGCAGGCGATCAGGAGACGGGCGTCACGATCATGCAAATGGAAGTGGGGCTCGATACCGGACCGATGCTGCACAAATCCGTGGTGCCGGTGGGGCGCAAGACCACAGGCGAACTGGTCGCAGCGTTGGCCGAGGCCGGTGCGGCGGCGATGATCGCGGTGCTTGCCGATCTCGCGGCGTTCGCGCCCGAACCGCAGGACGACACGGCGGCGATCTACGCCCCCAAGATCGACAAGGCGGAAGCGAAGATTGAGTGGACCGAGGGCGCCGACGTGATTGAACGCAAGGTGCGCGGGCTCGCCCCCTTTCCCGGGGCATGGTTCGAGCTGGGTGAGGAACGGGTGAAGCTGCTGCTCGCAGAAGTAGTAGATGCCAGCGGCGCGTACGGCACGGTGCTGGACGACGACCTCACCATCGCCTGCGGGACCGGCGCGATCCGGCCGCTCAGGCTCCAACGCGCGGGCAAGCCGGTGCTGGAGCGCTCGGAATTCCTGCGCGGGCGATCGGTGGCGGCGGGGACAGCGCTGACTTGACCCGCTTCGCCCTCACCCTGGAATTCGACGGCACGCCCTTTTTCGGGCTGCAACGCCAGTCCCAAGGGCCGAGCGTGCAGCAGAGCATCGAGGATGCGCTCAGCCGCATCACGGGCGAGACGGTCACGCTGCACAGCGCGGGGCGCACCGACGCAGGAGTGCATGCGCTGGCGATGCGCAGCCATGTCGAGATCGACAAGGCGTTCGACACTTTCAGGCTGATGGCCGCGCTCAATGCGCAGCTTCGCCCCGACCCGATCGCGGTCACCGCCTGCGAGGTTGTACCAGACGACTGGCACGCACGCTTTTCCTGCACCGGGCGGCGCTACCTGTACCGCATCGCCAACCGCCGTGCGCCGCTCACCCTGATGCGCGACAAGGCGTGGCACGTCCCCCAACCGCTCGACGCAGATGCGATGCACCGCGCCGCACAAGCCTTGGTCGGGCGGCACGACTTCACCACGTTCCGATCGGTCCATTGCCAAGCCGCCGACCCGGTGAAGTTGCTCGACCGGCTCGATGTCGAAAGGGTTGGCGACGAGATACATATCCACGCCGCCTCGCGCAGCTTCCTGCATCATCAGGTGCGCTCGATGGTGGGCTGCCTCAAGCTGGTCGGCGCCGGTCCCTGGCCTGAAACCCGCATCGCCGCAGCGCTCGAAGCGCGCGACCGCAACTCTTTAGGGCTTAACGCGCCCCCCCACGGCCTCTACTTCGTCGAGGCGACTTACCCAGATTCGAGAGAGGAACCCCAATGACCACCACCGGAAAGCAGCTCTTCACCACCCTCACCGCCGAAGGCCAGCTGACGCTGGAAGTAGCGGAAAGCCAGTTCCCTGCGCCCACCGGCAATCAGGTGCTGGTCAAGATGGAAGCCGCGCCGATCAATCCGTCGGATCTCGCGATCCTCACCAGCGCAGCCGACTTCGAAAGCGCGCAATACACCCCGGGCAAGGTCGTCGCGACCATGCCCGAGCCGTTCCTCACCGGCAACAAGGGCCGCCACGGCCAGCGCCTGCCCGCCGGTAACGAGGGCGCGGGGACCGTCATCGCCGCAGGGGACTCGCCGCAAGCCCAAGCTCTGATCGGCCAGCGCGTCGCCTGCGTGCCGGGCAATGCCTTCAGCCAGTACGCCATTGCCGACGCGATGATGAGCATTCCGCTCGGCGAGCACTCGTCCGAGACCGGCGCGTCGAGCTTCGTCAACCCGATGACCGCGCTGGGCTTCGTCGAGACCGCGAAGATGGAAGGTCATTCGGCCATCATCCACCTCGCCGCCGCCTCCAACCTTGGCCAGATGCTCAACCGCATCTGCATCGAGGACGGGATGAAGCTCGTGAACATCGTCCGTAAGCCGGAGCATGTCGCCATGCTCAAGGCGCAGGGCGCGACCTATGTGGTCGACTCGTCAGCCCCGACCTACATGGCCGACCTGCGCGCGGCGATCGCCGAGACCGGCGCCTTCCTCGGCTTCGATCCGATCGGCGGCGGACAGGCGTCGGACGGCGTGCTCAAGGCGATGGAACAGGTGGCCGCCTCGCAGATGGGCGAATTCTCGCGCTACGGCTCAAACCAGCAGAAGAAGATGTACGTCTACGGGCGACTTGAGCTCGCGCCGACGATCCTGACGCCGTCCTACGGCCTCCAGTGGAGCATCGCCGGCTGGCTGCTAACGCCCTTCCTCCAGCGCGCAGGCATGGAAACCGTGGTGCGGATGCGCACCCGAGTGCAGCAGAACCTCACCACCACCTTCGCCTCGCATTACAAGGCCAAGGTGACGCTTGAGGGAATGCTGGAGAAGGACGCCATCTGTGACTACCGCCAGATGAAGACCGGCGAGAAGTACCTCGTTACGCCCTGGGGGTAAGCTTCATCCGGCGTCAAACGCTGCCTGAATGCGAACGGGGTCAGTGATCCCGTTCGCGATCAGCACCATCAGCAGCATCCGCGCCTTGGCCGGGCCGAGCGCGCGGGCGGCGACCAGCCCGAGCGCGTCGTCCTCGACTTCGACATTGCGGTCGACCAGCCCTTCATCGACGCGGGTGGCGCGGACCACGGGCACGCCGCTCGCCGCGGCACGGGCGAGCGCTTCGATCACCACGCGCGGCGCGTTACCCTGCCCCATACCGGCGAGCACGATACCGCGCGCACCGATCCCAAGCAGCGCCTCGACCGGCTTTTCGTCCATCCCCGCCCACGCTGTGAGAATCGCGACGCGCGGCGGTTGATGCGGGAAAGCATACCGCGCGCCGCCCCCATTTTCTGGGCCTGCGCGGTGCGGCGGTCCGTACCAGTCGATATTCGCTGGCGTGACGCGCGCCAGCGGCCCTCTTGGAAAGCTCCGAAAGGCGTCAATGCTGCTCGTCGCGGCCTTCCTCGCATCGCGCGCGGCGAGGATGGCGTCGCCCATCACCAGCATCACCCCGCGTCCGGCGGCCTGCGTATCGCTCGCAACCTTCACCGCATTGGCGAAGTTGCGCATTCCGTCCGCTCCCACCGCGTCGGCCGGGCGCATCGCGCCGACCAATACGATCGGCTTGTCGGTGGGCAGAGTGAGATCGAGGAGGAAGCCCGTTTCCTCCGCCGTGTCGGTGCCGTGGGTGATGATGACGCCGCTCACCGTAGGATCGCCGATCGCGCGCGTGCAGGCGATGTGAAGCGCCTGCCACTCGGCCCAGCCGATGTCCTGCGAGCCGATCCGCGCGATTTCCTGAGGCACAAGCTCGGCATCGAGCCCGAGCGCGGAAAGATGCGCGACGAAGCTGTCCAGCGCGAGGCCGCCGGGGCGATAGGCCGCGCCCGTCGCGCCGCCCCCTGCCCCAGCAATCGTGCCGCCGGTGCCGAGGACCAGGATGCGATGGCTGCTCATGCGTCGCCCCTAGCCGTCGTCGGCTCTTGCGCCCAGGGGCTCGTCGCCGAACCGGTCAAACACCGCTGCCAGTCCTGGCACCTCGGTCTCGGCCCGCAAGGCAGTGAGCGCCTCGGCGATGTTGATATCGAGCACCGAGACACCGGCCTCATACCCCGTCCCTTCGGCCCCCAGCGATCGGGCCAGTGACAGCGCGGGGCGGTTCTCGGGAAGAATGTGGACTGTGAAGTGGGTGAGCCCTTCTCGCGCGCAATCGAGCAGCAGCACCGCCGTCAGCAGCCGCGCGAGGCCTCGCCCGTGGTAATCATCGACCACCGCGACCGAATACTCGGCGGTATCGGGGTCTTCCTTTTCGCGGAACGCATGGACCACGCCCAAGGCTGGCGTATCGGGCAGGTCCGAGCGCAACGCGCCCCAGGCGAGGTGGTCATGCCCGTCGGCGCTCGCCAGCGTGCGAAGTACCTGCGGGGGGGCCTCGCGCATGCCGGAGAAGAACCGCAGGTAGCGCGACTGCGGCGAGAGGCGCGCGATCCCCTCGCTGAGGCGCGCTTCGTCCTCGCGTCGCACCCGGCGGATGCAAACCGGTGTTCCGTCATTGAGCTGGGTGTCGATGATCATGTGGCCATCATAGCAGATACGCAGGCCCGAGGGCAGCGCCGCATGCCCGGCTTGACCCCCGCCGCGTCGCCGCCTACCCCGCACCCCGTCGCATCGGGGCGGTTAGCTCAGTTGGTAGAGCATCTCGTTTACACCGAGAGGGTCGGCGGTTCGAGCCCGTCACCGCCCACCATAATTTCAAGGACTTATTTGTGGAATACTACCCCGAAGTCGGGGAGACTAGCCACAGGGGTCTTTTCAGGGGTCTTTCGCGGAACGCTCAGCTCGCGTCCTCCGGAAACAACGGCAACGTCCCTGCCCCTTGTTCCCTCGCATTCGGCTCCCGCGCCAGTTCATAGGGCCGCAGGGCAGCGACGACGCGCGAGGTCAGCGTCTTCACGGCGATCTCCCGGTCCAGCTTATTCCGCGCGCTCATGGCATTGCGCAGCGCATAGGCAGGCGCGGTCTTGAGGGCGATGGATATGACAGTCTCAAGTTCGTCGTTGTCGGGGCGAATCATCATGCGCCCATTGTGGAACAAATAGCGAACGCATTGCAAAGCAATTGGCAGGCGCATGGTATCCACAGGCGGTGTGGATCGCTGGCTTCCCTGAAGAAGGAGCGGCAAGTAACGTGACGCATGGCAGAACCAAAATTCGTCCCCCCGTCATTAAACGAAACGGCCTTTAATTGCCCCCACTGCGGGGCACTCACTACCCAAACGTGGTTTGCACTGCGAGCCGAGAAGAAGGAGAAGGGAAGGGTTCCCCTCCGATTTGAGGAGTCATCCTACGACTGGTCAACTTGGGAAAACATGGATGAGGATGGGGAAAAAGATAATGTGAAGGCGTGGATCAAGCGCATGTTCGCTGGTGTGCCTTTTCCAGATCGACAAGAGACAAGCGGTTATAGCAAACGTGTACATAACGCGGACATATCGAAGTGTTATAATTGCAATGACATAGCGATTTGGATCGGCTCGACCCTTGCTTGGCCTGTAAGGGGCGATGCGCCTGCGCCAAACCCCGATCTTCCGGAAGAGGTCCGGCTAGACTACGACGAGGCAGGTCGCATTCTTCAACTATCGCCTCGCGGTTCGGCTGCGTTGCTGCGCCTGGCGATTCAGAAGTTGTGCAAGGAGCTGGGAGAAAAGGGCAAGAACATCGACCACGATATTGCCTCTCTCGTCAAAAAGGGGCTCGACGTTCGTATCCAGCGCGCACTCGATATTGTTCGAGTGGTCGGGAATGAATCCGTGCACCCTGGGAGACTCGACATGAGGGACAATATCGGCACGGCTGAGAAGCTGTTTGCCCTTGTGAATCTCATCGCTGACGCGATGATTTCTCAGCCTAAGCACATTGCCGAATTGTATGGCGCTTTGCCCGAGGCGAAACGGGACGCGATTGAAAAAAGGGACGCGCCTGCTTTGCTATCTGGTCCCTATGGAACGGAGAAACAGGATGAGAGATAAAGTCGTCGGCCAATTTGAGGCCGTAGATGACAGCGGAGACCACTACACGGTTCTTGAAATACAAGAATACGTGTCTGCGGCTAACTTCGACGATCCCCATGCTGCTGTGCCCGGCATGAAGCGCATGGAAACGTCAGACGGCGACGAGGTCATCATCCTCGACGGGGAACTTTGCCTCCGCTCGACCCACCATGTCCTGCGCAAGGTCGGCGGGTAGCGGGTAGGACAAATAACGGCGGTGGCCGTCCGAGCCGACCCAAGCACCAACAATGATCCGATTGTGCAGCAAATCGAGGTTCGCCTCATGCAAGGCCACTGGAAGCAAAAGTGCATCGCGTGGCAGTCGGTCGGTCATGGCAATCGTCTCTCTTCAAAAAGTCGAACCGGCGGAAATGAAAGGAATAGTCCCCGCCGTCGGTTCTGAGAGCGCAGCGCCACCCCTGAAGCTGGTGAGGGCCGCTCTATCTCGTTAAACCACGTTGCCGAAGTCGCCCAGGCTGCGCGCGGTCGAGTTCTTCACTGCCAGCCCCAGCCGCTCCTCGGCGCGGATGGTCACCATGTTGCGGATGAAATTGTCGCCATCCTCGGTGGACAATGCCACATTGGCCTGCTCCCTGTCGTACAGCGTTGCCGTGCGGCGGAAGTCACCGGCGAGGAGCCGACACCATCCTGCTTGGGCCGCGAATGGCGGCTCCCCTAAGTTCGTTTGCCGAACCCACCATTCTGAAACCGACCCCATTGCCGCCATCAACGCCGAACCAGCGTTGCGCCCTCATTTCGGTTATGGCGCGCAACGACCCAATTGCCTGACAAAAGACGGCAGACCGCGAGTGGCAGGCCGCTGACAACCGACCTGAGCCGCGCGCCGCGCGTTCTGCGAGCACCCTGCTTGCATCATGTACGGCGGCCCGACCGCGTTTGCATTTGCATGAATGCCCATTCGACTGCAGAACGCGATCGGAAGGGGAAATTTGCGGGCATGAAGCCAGACCACCAAGGACAGGCTCAAGACGATACCGCGATGAGGGCCAGTGCCACGCTGGCCGGTGCGTTCCGCCTTTATCAGCCCGATGGTCGCGAAATTCTGATTTCCAGCCGGCGTGCGCGGGCTTTATTGGCGATATTGTGCCTTTTGGGTGGTGAGCCGATTGAACGCGACACACTACGCAAGCTTCTGTGGCCGGGCCGCTATCCCGCGCAGGGAAAGGCCAGCCTACGGCAATGCTTGCTAACTCTGGGCAGGCTGCTCGTGCCATTGGGACCGGATGTCCTAATCATCACCCGCGAGAGCGTGGCTCTCCGGACAGACGCGATTACGATTGATCTGCTGGAAGTGACCGCGCCCGACCAGCCGATCCTGGCGGATCTCGATCTGGGTGAGCCGTTTTTCCAGTGGGTAGCGGCTAGGCGGCTTGGGCTGGGGCGCGGCAGCCTGCCGGGCGAGGTGTCCGTGATCGCACCGGTTGTGGCCATGCGCCAGGCCAACCGGCGCGGTGTTGCGATCCTGCCGTTCAGCTCTGGTCCGGCGGCGGGCGATAACGAATATTTTGCCGATGGCATGGTCGACGAACTGATCACCGCGCTGAGCGGGGTGCCAGGGCTTCAGGTGGCGGGCCGGACGTCCTCGTTCCATTTTCGCGCCAGCGATCTGGCGCCAGCGCAGATCGCCACGCAATTGGGCGTCTCGCATCTGGTGGAAGGATCGGTGCAACGCCAGGGCGAGCGGGTGCGAATCCATGCCCATCTGATCGACGGGACCACCGGGTTCGAATTGTGGGGTAGCCGGTTTGACGGGATGCTGGGCGATATCTTCGGCCTGCAGGAGACGGTGGCGCGCGGCGTCACCGCAGCGTTGGCGAGTGCATTGGCCATCCCGCTCCAACCCCCGGTGGTCGGCAATCTCACCCACAGCAAAGAGGCCTATGACCTCTATCTGCAGGGCCGCACCCTGAATGCGCGGCTGTTTGGGGAAGGCGTCCTGACGCGCGCGGCCGAACTGCTCGAACAGGCCGTGGCGATCGATCCCGACTTTGCCGAGGCGTGGGTCCTGCTGGGCGATGTCTATCAGCGTATGGGCATCTATCTGGCGGAAGCCGATCAAGACCGACTATCCGCCCAGATCGCCGCCTGTGTCCGCAAGGCATTGACGATCAGGCCCAATTTGGGGCTCGCCTACGGCTTGCTGGCGCTTCACGAATTCACCTGCAACAACATCGTCGGCGCGCTTGACCTCGCGTTCAAGGGCTACACGGTCGAACCGACAAATCCCGCCGTCGCGGTGCGGCTGGGCACGATGCTGCTGTTCTGCGGCCTGACCGCCAAGGGGATGCGCTATCTCGACGAAGCCATCGCGCAGGATCCGGTCGACGGGCGGCATTATATGTGTCGTTCGGCGGGCCAGCTCAACCAGAGCGACGTGGGCGCCGCGATCGCCGATGCGCAGGCCTGCGTCGATTTGGGCTTCCCCTCGATGCATCTGGGAGTGGCGCTGGCGGCGGCGGGTGAGCACGACGGAGCGGTCGCGGCCTATCAGCAAACCCGCTACTTGATCGCGGGCAGCATTCCGCCGCCCACCGGCACCGCCCCGATGCCGCCCGCGATGATCGATGCCTACTGGCTGGTCGCAGCCAAGGGGACGTGCAGCGGCGAACCCGAAGACCGCGAGGCCTATTGCCGCACACTCGATTTCCTGCACGTGTCGATGGTCGAAAAGGAGCATCTGGCCATCACGATGCCCGCTGTCTTCATGGGCTATGCCGAGCTTTTGTTCGAAACCATCGGAACACGCATCACGCTCCAGAACCTTGCCTGCCTGATGTCGATCTGGACTAAGATCGATCCGATGTGCCGGATCTGGCAGCACCCCGAATTCATCCCCTTTGCCCAGCGCATCGGTATGGCCGAGGCGTGGGACAAGTATGGCTGGCCGGACTTGCTGCCGCGTCCGACCAACCGGGCCTAGGGGCTGGGTGGGACCGCCTTCATCAGCAAAGCTAGCGCTCGGTTGAGACTCGCCATACCCGGGCGCTGCCCTGCATAGCGGCCCAGCCGCACCACTACCAAATCGTGCGAGGGGATCATGATAGTGAACTGCCCGCCCGCCCCCGCCATGAAATAGGCATTGCGCGGAATCGGCATCCCGCCGTCGCCATTCAGCCAGAACAGCCCGCCATAGATCGGCCGCTCGTCAGCTGCCCACGCCGGGGCCAGCGTGCTGACGAACTTGGCATAGCCCTCCGGCAGGACACGCTCCCCGTTCCAGACGCCGTTGTTCAGATATAGGTTCCCGAGCCTCGCCCAGTCGCGCCCGGCCATGAGGTCATAACCCTGCGTCAGGAAGTTGCCATGGGCGTCAACCTCAAGCACAGCTGACCGGATGCCGATGCGATCGAACAGCGCGCGCTGCGGGAAGGTCAGATAATCTTCGCCGCGGCCCTCTACCGCTAGTCGCACCAGATAGTTCGTCAGCACCGGATCTGTGTTACGGTAGCGTCCGACCACCCCGGGCTTCCATTGTTGCGGACGGGTCGCCGCATATGCGAAGGCATTGTCGCCGGTGTAATAATACCAGTAATCGGGATAGCCGCCGTCATAGGCGTAATCGGGATCCTGTTCAGCGCGGATGCGCAGCCCACTTGCCATATTGAGAATGTCGCGAATGCGGACCTCAGCCCGTGCGTAGCCCACGCCCTGCCATTCGGGAATGGGCGCAGGCTGATCGAGCGATTAGACGCCCTGCTTGCATGAGCACGCCCATCAGACTTGCAGCGATGCTTTTGCCCATCGACCAGCCTTCGAGCGGAGTGCTGACGGTGGCCCCCGCCCCGTAGCGTTCGGCGATGATACGACCCTTCCACGTCACCACGAAGGCCTGCGTCAGCGCATCGTCAGGCGCGAACGCCGCATTGATGGCGGTTGTGAGCGCGGCGGCGTCCACACCTTCCGGCGTGCCGGGTTCGGTGACATCGCCCATCGGCCAAGCGGTTATGGCCGGATCAGGCAAAGCGCGCAGCACAGGCTTCGGTGTGAAACGCAGGTCGCTGCCATCCTCGGGCATGGTGACGCAGCCCTGATCGCCAAGGAAGCGCGCTGTGCGCGTAAGGCCAGCTTTGGTCGTAACGCGGACTTCGCGCTTTTCGCGATCCACGACGGGCACACCCGACTGGGCGCGGTGCGCGACGGCGGCGAGCGCATTGCTGTCGCCCATCGTGCTGCGTGCGAAGTCCGCATCGAAGCCGCTGACGAACACCGCGCTGCACATCAGCTTGGCATAAGCGACGGTGAAATGGGTGATGGGGTTGCCCGGCGGCGGGGCCCAAGTATCGCTGATTTCCGCCGCCTTAGCGCGGGCCAGCATCGCCTGCCGCTCCGCCTCGGTCTGTGTTTGACCTGCTGCGCTGCCGGACCAGAATATGGCCGCTGCCGCAGCAATTGCAGTGTGATCCGCATGATTGTGCTCCTCCGCAATAATGTCGCTTTGATTCCACAAGCGCGGCTCCAGTCAAGCGGCAGCCCAGCGAGCCTGCGGATTTGACGCTTTTTTCACGCTTTATTGACGACCAGCCCGATTGACGAATGACGCTCCAGAAACGCACTCTTCCCGGCAAGAATTGGCGAAACGAGTGAGGCTTTTTGGCGTGCTGGAAAAGCGTATTCCGGTCCGGTTCCTGCCTTTACCGCTCTTGGGGGAACATGATCGTGGCATTGAGCGGGGAACGCGAGGCAATCGGCGCTGCGGCGATGCGCAAGGCGTTCTGGCGGATCATTCCGCTGATCCTTCTCGCCTACCTGTTCGCCTATATGGACCGGGTGAACGTCAGCTTTGCGGCGGCCGACATGAACGCCGACCTCGGGTTCAGCGCGACCGTTTACGGGCTTGGCGGTGGGTTGTTCTTCCTTGGCTATGCCTTGTTCGAGATCCCCTCCAACCTGATGCTAGTGCGGTTCGGCGCGCGCCAGTGGATCGCGCGGATCATGGTCACCTGGGGATTGTTGTCGGCCGGCATGATGTTTGTGCAGACGGCCGAGCAGTTCTACATCCTGCGCTTCCTGCTGGGGGTGGCCGAGGCGGGGTTCTATCCCGGTGTGATCTATTACTTCTCGGGCTGGTTTCCGCCGTGCCACCGCAGCCGCGCGGTCAGCCGCTTTTTTGTCGCGGCGCCGCTGGCATCGGTCGTCATGGGGGCGATGTCAGGGTGGTTGCTTGGCCTTGACGGCAACGCCGGTCTTCGCGGCTGGCAGTGGCTGTTTCTGGTGCAGGGGCTGCCCACGGTCCTGTTCGGGCTGGTGGTGCTACGCTATCTGCCTGACGCTCCTGCGATCGCCCCCTGGCTGAACCAGCTCGAAAAGGACTGGATCCAGACCGAACTGGCGCAGGAGCAGGCGCGTATCGGCGAGCCGGTGGGCCACAACATTCTGGCCGCGTTCCGCAACCCCCGGGTCTTGCTGCTGGGCTTTTTCGGCTTCCTGCTGATCGGCATAATCACGACGATCAACCTGAATATGCCGCTGATCCTGAGTGATACAACCACGCTCGATCCCAAAGCGATCGGCTATTTGGTCGCGCTCGGCGGACTGTTGGGGGCCGCCGCGATCGTCTATGGCGGCAACCACGCCGACCGACACGGCGACCGCTGGGGCAATGCGTTCTGGTGCTGTATGGCGCTGGCCGGTGCCATTGCGGTGATCGGGCTTGCACCATCACCGATGCTGGTGGTGATCGCCTATCTCGTCTTCGCCACTGTCTGTTTTGCGATCCCGATGCTGACGTCATCGGGCTGGTCCGAAGTGCTGCACGTGCGCGAACTCGCGGTCGGAGCGGCGGCGATCAACACCATCTGCCAGATCGGCGCGTTCGTCCTGCCCTATGGCTGGGGCATTGCGAAGGACGCGACCGGCAGTTTCCAGCCTGCGCTGATCACTCTGGCGGTGCTCGCAGTGGTGATGGCCCCGCCGCTGCTGTTGCTGCGCGCGTCTGTGCGCGGGCGCACACTACGGATGGCAAGCGCCTGACACTGTCACACGACTTTATGGGGAAGCCTCGCCGATCCGGCGGGGCAAGAATGGGAGTGAAGACGATGAAAATGATGAAATCACTATTTACTGGTGCTGCATTGACAGTGGCGATGCTTGCAACCTCGGTCATGGCGCAAGAAGTGAGCTACAAACCTGGATCGGTTTGGGAAGCGAACCGGATCGACGTTCTGCCAGGTCAGTTCGAGAATTACATGGATTATCTTTCGACGACCTGGAAGAAAAATCAGGAACTGGCCAAAGCCGAAGGTATCGTGCTCGATTATCAGGTACTGGCGGTCAACAATGCGCGACAGGGCGAACCCGATCTGATCTTGCTCGTCGAATACAAGGACTATCAGACCACCGCACAGCAGGAAGCCTTTAGAAAAAAGGTGAACGCGATGATGGCGATGGATGATCGCACGCAGGATGTGAGCAGCGGCGAGCGTGGCAAGATGCGCGAGCAGATGGGCTCGACCGAATACCAGGAATTGGTTCTGAAATAAGCGACCCGGTTTCAGAACCATGGCAGGCGGCGCGTCTGGGGGGATGGCCGCCTGCCACATCTTCGCCAGCGACCCCTCCATTGTGTCGGAGACCGATCTGATGGCCACCCAAGCTCTACCTGCTGTACCGCCTGCCAGTTTTGCGCTGAGCGAGCATCGCACGCTGCGCGTGGCGGTGCTGTTCCTGCTCTATGTCGCACAAGGGTTGCCCTTCGGGCTGATCGACTTTGGGCTGCCTGCCTGGCTGGCCCAGAACGGTGCGTCGGCGGCCGCGATCGGCGGTGTGCTCGCCATGATCATCCTGCCGTGGACCTTCAAGCTGGCATATGGCTTCATCATGGATCGCTACGCTTTTCTGGCAATGGGTCGGCGGCGGCCATGGATCATCGTCGGCCAATTCGGTCTGGTCGCGGCGTTTGTTGCCATGGCGTTTATTAACCCCGGCGTGGAGCAGATCGGCATGATCGCGGCTCTTGCCTTTGCCATGGGTCTTGCCTCCGCCTTTCAGGATGTGGCGGTCGATGGACTTGCGGTGGATATCTTGCCGACCGAGGAAATCGAGCGCGTCAACGGCTACATGTTCGGCGGTCAGGCGATCGGCACTGCGGCGGGTGCCGCTATCAGCGGCTATCTGATCGCCTATCACGGCCTGCCCGCAGCAGCGCTGACGCTTGCCGCGATTATCGCCGCCATCCTTGTTCTCGTGCTGGTCGTGCGCGAACGCCCTGATGAGCGCCTGCTGCCATGGACAAAGGGCGCGGCGTCGCAGCGCAACCTTGATCTCCACCTCGGTGCGTTTGGCCCGATTATCCGCAATCTGTTCGCTGCAATGTTTACACGGCAGACGCTGATCCTTGTCCCCGCTCTGCTCGCGGTCACCGCAGCATGGGGAATTTTCTTGGGGCTGGCACCGCTTTTTGCCACCGATATCCTCGGCTGGGAAAAGGCGGGCTACAGCAGCATGGCCGGTCAGGCCAATCTGTTTGCGGGTGTTGTCTGTGTGCTGTTCATCGGCGCGGCGGCTAGCCGTTGGGGGGCGCGGCGCTTATTCATCTTAGGCGCATTGCTGTCCTTTGTCGGGGCTGCCGCGATGGTGGCGCTGCAGGATGATTGGACAAACCCCGCTCTCTTCATCGGCGCGGTTTTCCTCTTTACGACTCTGGCCTTCCTCAGAGGTGCCACAGGCGGTTCAATCGCGATGCGGTTGTGCACGCCAGCCGTCGCCGCGACGCAATTTGCTGTGTTCATGGCCATTTTCAATCTGGGACGATCGGCCGCCTCCGCCTCGCTCGGTTGGCTCGACAGCTTGGGCGGAATTCCCGCCATGTTCGCGGCAATGGCGATATGCAGCCTGATCGCCGCAGGGTTCGCACTGGCCGCCAAGGTGGGGCGCTAATACTGAGTCTAGCTCGCTTACGTTGTGCGCGGGATCGTTAGCATCCGACACTTTGGCCGAATTCTCGTTTTCGTCGCGTGCGTTGATTTCAACATGCTTGATATTTTGATAGGCTTGCGCATGCGTATGACTGGCCAAGCGTGGATCGCGACGATTGACACGCCCCGCGACGGACCGTTTTTCGCGGGGTTTTCCCGCGTCGATTAACGTTAACGACCAGATCGAAAATCATCGGTCAATTGATGCCACCTTAAGCAGCGGGGAAGGGGCCTATAACTACAATACTGGTTGATTGGCGAACAGGGTCCATCATTGTAAAGCCACAGTAAGCGGGCGATCCGCATTCCACCCATCACCTGTCATGAATACGGTCGATGCGCGATCCCGAAAGCGGCATGGCGGCTTCGGGCGGAACCAGACGTTCAATTTGGCGGACGTGAATGACCGGCTTTGGTCGAGAGTTGCCGTTGCTAAACAGCAGATCAGAAGGCAGTTTTCCACCTTCCCCCACACGAAACTCGCGCTGTTGCGACCGGCCCATTAGTTGGCTGAAAATTACGCCGCTTTCCCAAATGTGAGCCACAGCCAGCGAATTAGATCACTGGAAAAATGGTCTGCAAATGGTCCGAAGGATATCTTCGGGTCCCGTAAGTTTCGTGCTTCGTTCTACCGGGTAATAACGATTTTCTGTCGTTTACACCCTTCGACTTTCGTTTACACCGAGAGGGTCGGCGATTCCGGCCCGTCACCGCCCACCATTTTTCGCTAGATGAAACGGTCGCGGGGACAGCTTCACGCGGAAACTCCCGCGCGAAGCGAAGGGCCCCGCGCCGCTCATCCCACCCGATTTGATCAGGCGCGCGATGCGTGACATTCGGGCACTTTGGCTCGCAGTCTCGCGGACAGGCGATCAACCAAGGGGGCGACCATGGATCTGCAACTCGAGGGCAAAACCGCGCTGGTGCTCGGCGCGAGCAAGGGGCTGGGGCGCGCAATTGCCGCAGCGCTGGCGGCCGAGGGCGCCGATGTCGTCACCGTCGCGCGCTCCGCCGGAGGTGACGGACGCATCCAGCAAATCACCGCCGATCTCGACGATCCCGCTGCGCCGCAAGTGATCATCGCGGCTATGCGCGAGGCGGGCAGGTCGCCCGATATTCTCGTGCTCAACAGCGGCGGGCCTCCGACGGGTGCGGCAGCTTCCACGACGCCGGACGATTTTGCTGCGGTCTTCCACCGGATGTTTAACGCGCAGCTGACGCTCGCGCAGGCCTTCCTGCCGGACATGCGCGCGCGCGGGTTCGGGCGGATCCTTGCGGTCGCGTCGACCAGCCTCGTCACCCCGATCCCCGGCCTCGTACTCTCGAATGCGGTGCGGGCGATGCTCGCTTCATGGTGCAAGACGCTCGCCGCAGAAGTCGCATGCGACGGTGTGACGGTGAACCTGCTGCTCCCCGGCCAGATCGCCACTGGCCGCCTGGCCAGCCTCCACGCGATGATGGCGGCAGGCAGCAGCATGGCACCCGAACAGATCACGGCCCGCTCGATCGCGGCGATCCCGGCCGGACGGCTCGGCCTGCCCGAGGAGTTCGGCGACATCGCCGCTTTTCTTGCATCCCCACGCGCCGGGTTCATCACCGGCACCGCGATCAAGGTCGATGGCGGCCAGACCGCCACATTGTAGCCGGCCACGCTTTAAGCCGCCGCAGCTTGCGCGGGCGCGCGCCTGCCACTAGCGCAAGGAAATGTCCGCAGCCTTCATCGCGCTCCAGCACGTCCTGCCCCAGCACGCCCTCTCGCGCCTTGCGGGGAGCCTCGCCGCCAGCGAGAGTCCGTGGCTGCGTGACCGCCTGATCCGCCGCTTCGTCGCGGCCTACAGCGTGGACATGTCAGAGGCGGAGCGAGGCATCGGGCAGTTCAAAAGCTTCAACGACTTCTTCACGCGCGAATTGAAGCCGGGCGCGCGCCCGCGCGCCGATGCGGGCGAATTCATTCTCTCACCCGCCGACGGGGCAATCAGCCAATTAGGCCTGGTGACCAGTGGCCGGATCATTCAGGCCAAGGGCCGCGATTACAGCGTGGCCGAGCTTCTCGGCTGCGGCGCAAGCGAGGCCGCGCGGTTCGAGGGCGGGCGGTTCATGACCGTCTACCTCAGCCCGAAGGATTATCATCGCGTCCATATGCCCGCAGCCGGCACGCTCGCAGCGACGAGCTACATCCCGGGCGATCTCTACTCGGTCAATGTCGCGGCAGCGGGCGGCGTCGACCGATTGTTCGCCCGCAACGAGCGGCTCGCCTGCCGCTTCGACGGGCCGGACGGGCAATTTGCGAGCGTCATGGTGGGCGCGATGATCGTCGCCGGGATCGACACCGTCTGGCCCAACGTGTTCCGCACCCACGCCTCGTCCCCGGTGCACGAGGGCTTCGCGGGCGCGGGTCATGATTTCGCCGCCGGGGACGAAATGGGGCGTTTCTACCTTGGCTCGACGGTTGTGCTGCTGTTCGAACCCGGCCGTGTCGAGTGGCTCGACGGCTTCAAGGCAGGCGACCCACTTCGCATGGGCCAGGCCATCGCACGGCGGCTCGGAAGCTAAGCTTACTTCGCCGCCAGACCCTCGCGGATCAGCTTGGCGGCCTCGGGGCTGCCCCAGTCGTAGCCTCCCGTCACACGCAGCACTTCCTTGCCGCGCGCGTCGAACAGGATGGTCAGCGGCAACGCGCCTTCGGGAGTGAACTGGCCTGACAGCGCCGCATCAGCATCGAGCCACGGTTCGAGGCGCGTGTAGCCGCCCTTGGCGAAGAACGGCGCTACAACCTCGGCGCCGCGGATATCCTGGCTGACAGTGATGACCTTGACCTCGCCCTCCAGCGTGGCCGCCAGCGCATCGAGCTGCGGCATCTCCTTGACGCAAGGGGCGCACCAAGTGGCCCATAGGTTGAGCAGCACCGGACCGTCCTGCGCGGCAAGATTGAGCGTCTTGCCTTGCGGATCGGCGACTGCGAAATCCGGGATCGCGGTGCCAGCATGGCTGCGATCGACCTTGCCGCTAGGCACGCTCGCCGCGCCCTCCTCAGCGCCCGGTTGCGCTGGCGCGCCCTCGGGCCTATCGCATCCCGCCAGCAGCAGGACCAGACAGCCAAGAATGAGCGATAAGCGGGACATGACAGGCTCCGGAACCATTGGGGACGAAGAAGCTGCGACCAACGCCATGTGGGGCGGCCGCTTCGCTGACGGCCCTAGCGCCATCATGCGCGAAATCAACGCCTCGATCCCCTTCGACAAGGCGCTGTGGCGGCAGGACATCGCGGCGAGCAAAGCCCACGTAGAAATGCTCGGCGCCACGGGGATCGTTGCACCCGAGGATGCCGCAGCGATCAGCGCCGGGCTCGACGCCGTGGCTGCAGAATATGAAGCCGACGGCGTGCCCGAGGACTGGGACCGCGAAGACATCCACATGACCACCGAGGCCCGGCTTGCCGAGCTGATCGGTCCGGTCGCCGGACGCCTCCACACCGCGCGCAGCCGCAACGATCAGGTCGCGACCGATTTCCGCCTGTGGGTCCGTGATGCGATCGGCCAGCTTGACGAGGGACTGGCGGCCCTCCAACGCGCGCTGGTCACCCGCGCAGGCGAGCACGCGAACAGCATAATGCCCGGCTTTACTCACTTGCAGACCGCGCAGCCGGTAACGCTCGGCCACCACCTCATGGCCTATTACGAGATGCTCCGCCGCGACCGCGCGCGGCTTGCCGATGCGCTCGAGCGGATGAACGAGTGCCCCCTGGGATCGGCGGCGCTGGCTGGTACGGGCTTCCCGATCGACCGCGCAGCGACCGCGCGCACGCTCGGCTTCGACCGCCCCACCGCCAATTCACTGGACGCCGTGTCCGACCGTGATTTCGCGCTCGATTTTCTGTGGTGCTGCTCGGCGACCGCGCTCCACCTCTCGCGCCTCGCCGAGGAGCTGATCCTGTGGGCGAGCCAGCCATTCGGCTTCATCCGCCTGCCCGACAGCCTCTCGACCGGCTCCTCGATCATGCCGCAGAAGAAGAACCCCGACGCAGCCGAACTGGTGCGCGGCCATTCGGGGCGCGTGATCGGCGCGCTCACCAGCCTGATGATCACCATGAAGGGCCTGCCGCTCGCCTATTCCAAGGACATGCAGGACGACAAGCCGCCGGTCTTCGAGGCGGCCTCGCTGATGGCGCTTTCGGTCGCGGCAATGACCGGGATGATCGAAGGCGCCACCTTTAACACCGCCCGGATGCGCGCTGCTGCCGAACTGGGCTATGCCACCGCCACTGACCTTGCCGACTGGCTGGTTCGGCAGGCAGACATCCCGTTCCGCGAGGCGCACCACATCACCGGCGCTGCCGTAAAACTGGCGGAATCGCGCGGCGTCGCGCTCGACCAGTTGCCGCTTGCAGAGCTTCAGGCAATCGATGCGCGGATCGGCGAGAGCGTCTATGCTGCACTCTCGGTCGATGCCTCGGTCGCGGCGCGCGCGTCGTATGGCGGAACCGCGCCGGATCAAGTGCGCACGCAGGTTGCTGCGGCGCGAGCAAAGTTGGGAATGGAGGAATGATGCGGATCGTGCTCACGCTCGGCCTTGCGGGCCTGCTCTCGGCCTGCGGCTCGCAGTCGCCGCTGATCCCGCCGCAAGGGGCCAGCCTGCCGCCTGCGGCTTACGGAGCAGCACAGAAACCCTCGGCCGAGGAACTGCTGCGCCGCGACGCGCTGGCCGCACCCGAACGCAGCGTCGAACTGCGCCGCCGCTCGGAAGAACGGCAGGACGACCCCTTCGATCTACCCCCTGAATAGAGCCAAGCTTTCATGGACCATTTCTCCTATCTTAACGGCGTGATGCACGCCGAGGACGTGCCCCTCCCCCTAATCGCAGAGGCGGTCGGCACGCCCGTGTACGTCTATTCGCGCGCAACGCTTGAGCGCCACGCCCGCGTCTTCTTCGAGGCGCTGGACAGCGTACCCGACAAGCTCATCGCCTTCGCCGTGAAGTCGAACCCTAACCTTTCTGTGCTCAAGGTGCTGGGACGGCAGGGCATGGGTGCAGATGTCGTCTCGGTCGGCGAGATGCGGCGCGCGTTGGCGGCAGGGATTGCGCCGGAGATGATCGTCTTCTCGGGCGTGGGTAAGACCACCGCAGAGATGATCGCCGCGCTCGAGGCGGGAATCGGCCAGTTCAACATCGAGAGCGAGGAAGAGGGCGTGGAACTCGCCGCAATCGCCGCTGCGCGCGGGATGACGGCGCAGTGCACGCTGCGCATCAACCCCGACGTCGATGCGGGCACCCACGACAAAATCTCGACCGGCAAGGCGGACAACAAGTTCGGCGTACCGATCGGCGAGGCGGGGCAGATCTTCGGCCTACTGTCGCAGCTGCCGGGGATCAACCTTAGGGGCGTGGCGGTGCATATTGGCAGCCAACTTGCTGATTTGGCTCCTTTAGAGACCGCCTTCCTCAAGCTCGGCACGCTGGTGGGTGCCTTGCGCGGTGCGGGTCACACGATCACCCATGTCGACCTTGGCGGCGGGCTCGGCGTGCCTTACCGCGTGGGCGAAATCCTGCCCGAACCGGCCGCCTATGGCGCGATGGTTGCGCGGGTCACGAAGGACTGGGGCGTGAAGCTGATCTTCGAGCCGGGCCGCGTGATCGCGGGCAATGCGGGCGTTCTACTGACGCGCGTGGTGCGGGTGAAGCGCGGGATCAACGATCCTTTCGTGATCGTCGATGCGGCGATGAACGACCTTGCTCGCCCTGCGCTCTACGGCGCCTATCACCACTTCGAGGCGGTCGAGCCTTCAGGCGCGCGGATGACCGCCAACATCGTCGGCCCGATCTGCGAAACCGGCGACACTTTCGCCATGGGCCGCGAGTGCGACCTGTTGGGAACGGGCGACCTCGCCGTCTTCCGTACCGCGGGGGCATACGGCGCGACCATGGCCTCGTCCTACAATTCGCGCGGGTTTGTCGCCGAGGTGCTGGTCGATGGGGATCACTTCGCGGTGGTCGCGGACCGCATCGAAGCGGGCGCGATCATGGATGCCGAGCGCGTGCCGGAATGGCTCGCGTAAAGGCGCGATGAGCCAGCCATGAGCACAATCGCCAGCCTGCCGCTATTCCACCAAGTTGCCGGAAAACAGGTACTGGTGCTTGGCGAGGGCCCAGCGGCGGAACCCAAGCGGCGGCTGGTCGAGCGTGCCGGGGGCGTGGTGGTCGACGATTTCGCCCGCGCGGTCGACGAAGGCATTCGGCTGGCCTTTATTGCCTTTGACGATGCCCGGGCCTGCGAGGTTGCGGCGATCAATGCGCGGTGTGCGGGGATGCTCGTCAATGTCGTTGATCGCCCGGAATTATGCGACTTTACAACGCCTTCGATCCT
>JBBRUU010000030.1:0-21446 GCA_038247515.1 Sphingomonadales bacterium | reverse complement strand
GACAAGACCGTCGCCGGCGGCAAGGGCGCGAACCTTGCCGAGATGGCGAGCATCGGCCTGCCGGTGCCTCCAGGCTTCACCATCACCACCGAGGAATGCGTCGCCTACCTAAGGGACGGCGCGGACTTCTCCGAAGGGCTGCGCAGCGCCGTTGCCGAGGCGTTGACCCATGTCGAAGCCACGGTCGGCAAAAACTTCGGCGATGCAAGCGATCCGCTGCTCGTCTCGGTCCGCTCGGGCGCTCGGGTGTCGATGCCCGGGATGATGGACACGGTACTCAACCTTGGCCTCAACGATGCGACCGTGCAAGGGCTGGCTGCCTCGAGCGGTGACGCGCGTTTTGCTTGGGACAGCTACCGCCGCTTCATCCAGATGTATTCCGACGTGGTGCTCGGCATCGATCACGGATTGTTCGAAGAGTCGCTCGAGATCGTCAAAGAAGACAGGGGCTTCTACAACGACACCGAGATGGGCTCTGAAGAATGGCAGGCGCTGGTCGGGGAGTACAAACAGATTGTCGCCGACGAACTCGGTAAGCCCTTCCCTCAGGACGTACAGGAACAACTGTGGGGTGCGATCCGCGCGGTGTTCGATAGCTGGGATTCAGACCGCGCCAAGGTCTACCGCCGCCTCAACGACATTCCCGGCGACTGGGGCACCGCGGTCAATGTGCAGGCGATGGTGTTCGGCAACATGGGCGAGACGAGCGCCACCGGCGTCGCGTTCACCCGCGACCCCGCGACCGGGGAGCGCGCGTACTACGGCGAGTACCTGATAAACGCGCAGGGTGAGGACGTGGTCGCAGGCATCCGTACGCCGCAATACCTCACCAAGGCGGCGCGTGAGACAGCGACAGCCAAGCCGCTCTCGATGGAAGAGGCGCTGCCTGACGCCTATGGCGAGCTGGCCCGCGTGTTCGACCTGCTCGAGCTGCACTACAAGGACATGCAGGACATCGAGTTCACCGTGGAACGCGGCAAGCTGTGGATGCTCCAGACCCGCTCGGGCAAGCGCACCGCCAAGGCCGCGCTGAAGATGGCGGTCGACATGGTCGCCGAAGGTCTGATCGACGAACGCGAGGCCGTTCGGAGAGTCGATCCGATGGCGCTTGACCAATTGCTCCATCCGACGCTCGATCCCAAGGCCGAGCGCAATGTTCTGACTACCGGTCTTCCCGCTTCACCGGGGGCTGCTGCAGGGAAGATCGTGCTTGATGCCGACACCGCAGAGCAATGGGCCGGGCGCGGCGAGAAGGTGATTCTGGTGCGGGTGGAAACCTCGCCCGAGGACATTCACGGCATGCACGCGGCCCAAGGCATCCTCACCGCGCGCGGCGGGATGACCAGCCATGCGGCGGTGGTGGCGCGCGGCATGGGGCGACCTTGCGTTTCGGGCGCAGGGGCCGTCTCGATCGACCGCGCCACCCGCACGCTCAGGATCGGCCAGACCCAATTGAAGGAGGGCGATGCTATCACCCTCGACGGGGCGGCGGGCCAGGTGATGCTCGGCATCGTACCCACGGTCGAACCCGAGCTGGTGGGCGATTTCGGCGTCCTGATGGTCTGGGCCGACAAGCTGCGCCGCATGAAAGTGCGTACCAATGCAGAGACGCCGGCCGACTGCCGCATGGCGCGCCAGTTCGGTGCCGAGGGCATCGGATTGTGCCGCACCGAGCATATGTTTTTCGAAGCCTCGCGCATCAGCCTGGTCCGCCAGATGATCCTTGCCGAGGACGAGGCCGGGCGTCGCCGCGCGCTCGAAAAGCTGCTCCCCGAACAGCGCGCCGATTTCACGGCGATCTTCGAGGTGATGGCGGGTCTGCCCTGCACGATCCGCCTGCTCGATCCGCCGCTCCATGAGTTCCTGCCGCACGCTGACGAGGACTTCGCCGAACTCGCCGATGCGACCGGATTGGGGGTCGATCACCTCAAGCGCCGAGCGGGCGAGCTTCATGAGTTCAACCCGATGCTCGGCCACCGCGGCTGTCGTCTCGGGATCACCTATCCCGAAATCTACGAGATGCAGGCGCGTGCGATCTTCGAGGCGGTGTGCACGGTCAAGCAGACCTCCGGCGAAGCGCCTTTGCCCGAGATCATGATCCCGCTGGTCGCCACCAAGCGCGAGTTGGCGATCCTGCGCGCGCTTGTTGATCGCGTGGCCGAGGCGGTGTTTGCCGAGGTCGGCACGCGGGTTGAATACCTCGTCGGCACCATGATCGAGCTGCCGCGCGCCGCGCTGATGGCGGGCGAGATCGCGGAAGAAGGCGCCTTCTTCTCGTTTGGCACCAATGACTTAACGCAAACCACGCTTGGCGTGTCGCGCGACGATGCGGCGCGGTTCCTGTCGGTTTATGTTGAAAAGGGCATCTTCCCGCGCGATCCCTTCGTCAGCCTCGATATCGAGGGCGTCGGCCAACTGGTCGAACTGGCAGCGGAGCGGGGCAGGGCGACCCGGCCCGACATTAAGCTCGGGATTTGCGGCGAGCATGGCGGCGACCCGGCGAGCATCGCCTTCTGCGAAAGCGTCGGGCTCGATTACGTCAGCGCCTCGCCGTACCGCGTGCCGATCGCCCGTTTGGCGGCTGCCCAAGCGGCGCTCAAGAAGGCCTAAGTCCCAGCGCGCGAGCGCCGCCCGGTCAGGGTGACGATCTCGAAGGTCTCAGGCGTCTTACCATCCGCGTCCGCTCGCGCTGCGAAAGCGCTGCGGGCAAGGGCGAGAGCGGCTTTGCCGAGCGGTGCTGCGGGCTTGGCTAGCGCATTGCCGAGCCCTTGGTCGCGCAGATCGGCAACGAGCCGGTCGAGGCTTGAATAGCGCACCGTGAGCGAATGGGTATCGACCACCGGGTCTTTCCACCCTGCGCGCTGGAGGAGCCCCGGCGCTGCGCGGGGATCGACCAGCGGATGGATGCGCGCGGCCGGGCGATCGGGCTCGGCAGCAAACATCGCGGCACGCAGCGCGGGGAGGCTCTGCCCGCCGATGAAGTGCACCATCATCAGCCCATCCGGGGTTAGGGCGGCACGTAGATGAATCAGCGCGCCCGGCAGGTCATTGACCGCATCGAGCAGACCGAGAACGACGATCAGGTCGTAGCCGCCGATGGGGTGCGGGGCCTCCAGATCCAGAGCTTCGGGTGACGTCACGTCCGACCCTTGTGCGCGCAGCGCCGCAGCTAGCGTACCGGTCCATTCGCCGACCACGAGCGCCTTGACTACGTCTTTTCGCAGGAAGGCGAGCCGTTCAAGCGTGTCCTCGATCACGTCCTCGGCGATGAAGCGCGCCGCGCCTGGCTGGCTAGCACGGGCGAGGGTGCGGGCGAGGCGCATCGCCCGGCGGTGGGGGCTGAAGATGGTCGGGATCACGGGCGTACTCATGACGTGCGCCCTGCCGCGCTTGCCAAGTGAGCGCAAGCCATGCGAAACTCGCCCGATGGCCGTGGTCGCAAACCTTGCCCGAACTATGCAGCCGCTGGTCGATCTCGTATATCCGCCGCGCTGTGCCGCTTGCGGAGCCGCCATCGCCGCGCAGGATGGGCTGTGTATTACGTGCTGGAGCACCCTCGATGCGCCGCCGATGGCGGAGGCGGAGGGCGCAGTTCCAGTATACGCCGCGACGCTTTACAACGACACCTCTCGAAAGCTGGTGATCTCTTACAAGCATGGCGGGCGGATTGCTCTGTCGCGGTTGCTCGCCCGGTTGATGGCGGCGCGAATGCCAGATCCTCAGGCGGGACGAGCGCCGCCGCTACTGGTGCCGGTGCCGCTCCACCGCTGGCGGCTGTGGCATCGCGGGTTTAACCAGGCGGCGCTGTTGGCGCGCGAGTTAGAGTGGTTGGGCAAGGGTGAGGCGGATGTTGCGGCGCTGGTCCGGCACAAGCGCACTCCTCACCTAGGCGGGCTGGGCCGTGACGCGCGCGAGCGGGCCCTTGCTGGAGCGATCCGGCTCGATCAAGCAGGGGCGGCGCGGTTGGCAGGGCGCGACGTGGTGCTGATCGACGATGTTCTCACCAGCGGCGCAACTAGCCGCGCTTGCATCGCCGCCATCGCAGAGGCTCGGCCGGCCTCGATCGCGCTTGCCTGCTTTGCGCAGGTCGATGCCGACCACCACTTGGCGCATCTCTGAAAAACATAACGCCCGGGGTCTTTCGACCCCGGGCATCACGTGACGAAACGGTATGGATCCACCCTCAAGGGCCTAGGCAGTCACCCCCTAAGTTGACTACCGGGATCCTGTTCCAATCGTTCAATCGGACGCACTAACACCCCACTGCCAGTCTGCGGTCCGATCACCCCCTGAACGAGGCACCGGGCGGTGCCATTGTTCGGTTGAGAGCTCCTTGCGAGAGCCCGGTTGACCTTCTTCCACTCTGTTGCCTCCTTCGAAAGGTCTAACCGCTGAACTGCGTATTTTTTACTAGGTGCTGTTGTCTCATTGCAACAATCCTTGCATGAGCACCATTGTCAGCGACATGATCTGGCCCGTGGAGTTCGCCGTGACCGACACTTCTTTTTCCAACGGCGGCCTATCGACCGAGGAACGTGAAAGCGGCACCGTTTTTGCGCCCAAGTTCGATTCGTCCGGGTTGCTGACCGCAGTCGTGGTCGATCATGCCAGCGGAGAGGCTCTGGTCGTCGCGCACATGAACGCCGAGGCGCTTGAGGCGACGCTTGTCACAGGGAAGGTGCATTTCTGGTCCCGCTCACGCGAGCGGTTGTGGATGAAGGGCGAGACGTCGGGCCATGTGCTCGCCGTCGAGCAAGTGCTGGTCGATTGCGATCAGGACGCGTTGTTGATCCGCGCAACGCCTGCCGGACCTACCTGCCACACGGGCGAGCTCAGCTGCTTCTACCGGCAGATCGAGTTGCGTGACGGCGCGCCTTTAATCAAACGTCGCGAACCTTGACGCTCACGTAAACGTAAGGTAGTAGGCTGGCATGGCAACCGCTCCTGCTTCCACCGCCGCCACGGATACCGCTCAAGAGCCGCGCCGCAACGGCGCCCACCTCGACAGGCCGGACGTCCACGCCCGCGAACAGTTCACCATATCCGACCTCACCTCGGAATTCGGCTGCACAGCCCGTGCGCTGCGCTTCTACGAGGATGAGGGGCTGATCAGCCCGGCAAGGCTTGGCCTGACCCGAGTCTATTCCAAGCGCGACCGCGCGCGGCTCGCCTGGATCATGCGCGCCAAGAATGTCGGCTTCAGCCTCACCGAAATCCGCGAGATGATCGATCTGTACGATCGCGACGACGGCCGTGTGGAACAGCGCCGCGTCACTATCGAGAAATGCCGCGCGCACATCGCCAAATTGAAGGCGCAGCGCGACGACATTGATTCGTCGATCAACGAGCTCACCGATTTCGTTGCCGAGATCCAGAATCTCGACCTCGGCTGAACCGCAAGGGCTCGCCCCGCACCACTTACCTAAGACCGCATTCCGAAGGGATCACGAGATGCCGACCTACACCGCGCCCACCCGCGACACGCGTTTCATCGTCAACGAGCTGCTCGACCTGCCGAGCTACGGCAACCTGCCGGGCTTCGAGAACGCCACCGCCGACATGATCGACACGGTCATCAACGAGGCCGGCAAGTTCTGCTCTGAGGTGCTCGCACCGGTCAATCAGGCGGGCGACGAGTTTGGCTGCACCCGCCACGAGGACGGCTCGGTCTCCACCCCGCCGGGCTTTAAGGAAGCCTATCGGGCCTATGTCGAAAGCGGCTGGGGCACGCTGGCGCAGCCCGAGGTCTATGGCGGTCAGGGGCTGCCGCACGTGCTCGGCTTCGTGCTCGAGGAATATACCGGCACCGCTAATCAGGCCTTCGCCATGTATCCGGGCCTCACCGCCGGTGCGATCTCGGCGATCCTCGCCAAGGGCTCAGACGAGCAGAAGGCGATGTATGCTCCCAAGATGATCTCGGGCGAATGGTCGGGCACCATGAACCTGACCGAGCCGCATTGCGGTACCGACCTAGGCATGATCCGAACCAAAGCTGTGCCCAACGGCGACAGCTCCTACGCGATCACCGGCACCAAGATCTTTATTTCCGCCGGCGAGCATGACCTCACCAGCAACATCATCCACCTCGTGCTGGCCAAGACCCCGGGCGCGCCCGATAACACCAAGGGCATCTCGCTGTTCATCGTACCCAAGTTCATCCTCGACGCGGACGGCGAGCCGGGCGCGCGCAACGGCGTGACCTGCGGTTCGATCGAAAAGAAGATGGGCATCCACGGCAACGCCACCTGCCTCCTCAACTACGACGGCGCCACGGGCTGGCTGGTCGGCGAGGAGAACAAGGGCCTCGCGGCAATGTTTGTTATGATGAACGCCGCGCGCCTCGGCGTCGGCATTCAGGGCTATGCCCAGGCTGAAGTCGCCTATCAGAACGCCGTCACCTACGCGCTCGACCGGCGTCAGGGCCGCGCGCTGACCGGCGCCGCTGATCCCGGAGCAAAGGCCGATCCGATCTTCGTCCATCCCGACGTGCGCCGGATGCTGATGGACGCCAAGGTGTTCACTGAATCGATGCGGGCGCTGTGCCTGTGGGGCGCGCTGCAAGTCGACCTGACGCACAAGGCGCAGACCCCCCAAGAGCGCGAAATGGCCGACATGCTGATCGGCCTTATGACCCCGGTCATCAAGGGCTACGGCACCGACAAGGGCTACGACATCGCCACCAACATGCAGCAGGTCTACGGCGGCCACGGCTACGTCAAGGAATGGGGCATGGAGCAGTTCGTGCGCGATAGCCGCATCGCCATGATCTACGAAGGCGCAAACGGCGTGCAGGCGATGGACCTGTGCGGCCGCAAGCTCGCCTCCAATGGCGGCAAGGCGATCCAGGCATTCTTCGCGATGATCGACGAGGAAATCGCTGCGGCCAAGCAGGTGCCCGAGCTGGCATCGGTCGCCGAACGGCTCGAAAAGGCGCTGGGCGAGCAGAAGGCGGCGACCATGTGGTTCATGCAGAACGCGATGGCCAACCCCAACCATCTGGGCGCGGGCGCGCATCACTACATGCACATCATGGGCATCGTGACGCTCGGCTTCTTCTGGCTGAAAATGGGCAAGGTCGCGCTGGCTAAGTTGGCGCGCGAACCTGACGACAAGGCCTTCTACGAGGCCAAGCTGGTTTCAGCGAACTACTACGCCGAACGCTTCCTGCCCGATGCGGGCGCGCTGCGCCGCAAGCTCGAAGCGGGCAGCGAATACATGATGAAGCTTCCAGCCGAGGCCTTCGCCACCGCGGCGTAAGGCTCGATCCTAGGGATAAACAAGGGACGCCCCGCACCGCGCAGGGCGGCCCTTTGCTGTTGCGCGCTACTTCACAGCTTCTTCGGCAAGCACGTAGAGGTAGTCGACATAAGCCATCACCCCTTTGTCGAGCCCATAGACTTTGGGATCGGTGCTTTCGATCAGGAACCACTCGTTGGGCGCATGCGCGCCGCCGCCGCGGCCTAAGCCAAATTGCGAGGCAGGAAGGCCCAGCGGCGGGCCGTTGAATACCACCCCCGGCCAGCTTCCTGCATTGCGCGGCCGGATCGTGTAGGGGATACCGCTTTCGTCGAACATCCGTTTCTGCGCGCGAACAAGGACCGAATCTTCGGCGGTCTCGTTGGGACCGTAACCGCCCGAAACGGTGACACGCACATCATCGAAGCCGCGCTTGGCAAGGTGCGCGCGCAGCTTGGTGAACGCCTCGTCCTTGGTCATGTTCGGCACCAGTCGGAACTCGAGCTTGGCCTCGGCACGGCCCGGCAGCACCGTCTTGCCGCCTTCGCCGGTGTAGCCCGAGACGAGCCCCTGAATGTTGACCGTGGGCTGCGAATAGAACCGCTCAAGGCTGGTGCGGTAGTCCTCGTCGTTGATCCACTGGCCGACGCCGAGCAGCGCCTTCTCCTGCGCCTCCAGTTCGGGCTTGGCGCTCTCGGCGATCAGCTGCTTCTGGCGCGGCGTAAGGGTTTGGACGTGCTCGAACCACCCGTCGATCGCGGGGGTGTGGCCGTCGTCGGCGACGAGAGTATCGAGCGCCTTCACGAGCCGCCACGCCGGGCTTTCGATCCGCGCATAATTGGAAGAGTGGATGTCGGTCTTGGGATACTTGTCCGAGGTCACGCCGCCGACCACCAGTTGGAACTCGACCGCGCCCTTGGCCCCGAGCGTGATCCCCGCACTGCCGTCCTTGTTCTGGCTGGCGGCGGGAATGAACACGCCGATCGTCTTGGCAAGCGCCGCCTGCACTTCGGGCACCGCTACGACCTGATCGAAGTGGGTCGAGGCAACTTCCTCCTCGCCCTCGGCGACCAGCACGAGGTTGACCGGCAGCTTGCGTCCGCTCGTCCGGATCGCCTTGATCGCGGCGAGGAAGGCGATCTGCGGGCCTTTCTGATTGACGACGCCGCGCCCAACGATGCTGACCCCTTCGCCCGGACGATCGACCAGCTTGGCGTCGAGCGGCGGTGAGTTCCATTCTGCGGGATCGAACTGTTTCACGTCATACATGAAGTAGATGCCGACCGTGGTCTTGGCGCCTGCATCTAGCGTGGCGAAAACTGCGGGCACGCCGTCAGTGGGGATGATCTTGGCCTGCTGGAAACCTGCGTCGAGCGCCAGCTTGCGCATGTATTCGGCGCCTTCGGGCGTGCCGCGCTTCTCGGCGGCGATGGTGGGCAGGGCGACCCAGTCCTGAAGCGCCTTGACGGTCGCATCATGCTGCGCCTCTACCGTAGCCGCGATTGCTTCGCGCTTGGGCGTCTTTGCAGCCAGCGGCACGGCGACGATCGCCAACGCCGCCACCATGCCCAAACCAGTCAGTCTTCTTGTCATTGCCGTTTCCCCGTATGGTGGAGGGAAAAATAACAGCCGGGCCGGCTTTTGCAAACGGCTTTGGCGCAACGGCTTTGGCACGCGCCCTTGTGCGCGGTACTATTCGAGCATGCCCATCATGCGCTGCGAGCCTGCCTTGATCTTGAGCCCGCTGCCGGATGGTGCGACCGGGCGCTCCCAAAGGCTCGCCGAACTGCTGACGGCAGGGCGCGGGCGGGCCGGCGCGGGGGACTTGCCCGGGCTGCGCACTGGTGCGGGCGGGGGTTCGTCCGCCTTGCGCTGCGCGACGGGTTCCGGGGCGGGTTCGGGATGGGGCAAAGGCTCGGGCTCGAAAGCCGCCAGAGGATCGGACGGCGTCACGTCGCGCACCGGTTCCGGCTCCACGACCGCGAGCACCGGCTCCGGCTCCGGCTCGGGCGCTGGCGGTGGGGCGGGGGCTCGCTGGGGTTCTGGAGCTTGAGCAACCACAGCAGGGGCCGGCTCGGGTTCCGGCTGCGCAGGCTCAGGAGCGGGCGTAGCGACAGGAGCAGCGGCAGGCTCAGAGACGGGCGCTGGTTGCGGCGCGGCAGCAGCAAGAACCGGTGCGGCAGGCTCTTCCGGCCCGGACGCCGCAAGAATCTTCGCCGCCACTTCTTCCACAGAACCGACCACTAGCAGCGGCTGACCGCCGACGATGCCGACATTAGTCTGGCCATTCTCGGCGGCGCGCAGCCATGCGACGTTCTCGGCCACGACGAGGTAGTTGCCGCCGCGAGATTCGAGTTTGATGAACTTCATGGGCGCCGTTTCCCGGAGAGCTTGACTAATGTCCGTTAGACCATCCTTGGCCTTAGCGCCCCGGGGGTTAAGGAATCGGCCTATTCCACCGGCAGGAAGTCGGGAACCGACAGGTAGCGCTCGCCAGTGTCGTAATTGAAGCCGAGCACGCGCGACCCCGCCGGCAGTTCCGGCAGCTTCTTGGCGATAGCGGCAAGCGTTGCACCGCTCGAGATGCCGACCAGCATACCTTCCTCGCGCGCGGCGCGGCGGGCCATTTCCTTAGCGTCCTCCGCGTCCACGGCAATCGCCCCGTCGATTGCATCGGTGTGGAGGTTGCCGGGAATGAAGCCGGCGCCAATGCCCTGAATCGGGTGCGGGCCGGGCTGGCCGCCATTGATCACGGGCGAGAGTGCAGGCTCAACCCCGTAGGCCTTCATCGCGGGCCAGTGCTTCTTCAGCTCCTCTGCGCAGCCGGTGAGATGCCCGCCAGTGCCGACGCCCGTGATCATCACATCGATCGGCGCATCGGCGAAGTCGGCGAGGATTTCCTGCGCGGTGGTGCGGGCGTGAACCGCAGGATTTGCGGCATTGTCGAACTGGCTTGGCATCCAGGCACCGGGGGTCTGCTCAACGAGCTCCATCGCCCGCTCGATCGCGCCCTTCATGCCCTTCTCGCGCGGGGTGAGGTCGAAGCTCGCGCCGTAGGCGAGCATCAGGCGGCGGCGCTCGATCGACATCGATTCGGGCATGACCAGCACCAGCTTGTAGCCCTTGACCGCGGCGACCATCGCAAGGCCGATCCCGGTGTTGCCGCTGGTCGGCTCGACGATCGTTCCGCCGGGCTGCAGCGCGCCGCGCGCCTCGGCATCCTCGACCATGGCCAGCGCGATGCGGTCCTTGATCGAACCGCCCGGATTGGCGCGCTCCGACTTCACCCACACATCGTGATCGGGAAACATCCGGGCGAGGCGGATATGCGGGGTGTCGCCGATGGTGGCGAGAATATTGTCGGCCTTCATGATGATACCTCTTTCTTGAGTTCCTGCGGCTCGAAGCTGCGGGCGCGGCGCAGTTCGGGGAAATACCACGCCCAGACCAATGTCACGACTATCGCACCGGCGCCGCCGAACACAACCGCGCCGACCGCACCCAGAAGTGCGGCAGCCAGCCCGGATTGCATCTCGCCGAGCTCGTTCGAGGCCGAGATGGCAAGGCCCGAGATCGCCGAGACTCGCCCGCGCCGGTCATCGGGGGTGAAAAGCTGCACCAGCGAGCTGCGGATGAACACCGAGACCATGTCTACCGCGCCCATCGCGGCAAGGATCGATAGCGATAGAACGAAGCTGCGCGAGAAGGCGAAGACGATCGTTAGCCCTCCGAAGGCGGCGACGGCCCAGAGCATCTTGACCCCCACTTCGCGCTGGAGCGGGCGGAAGGACAGCCACAGTGCGACGCTTGCCGCGCCCAAGGCCGGGGCGGCGCGCATCAACCCGAGGCCTTCAGGGCCCACGAACAGGATGTCGCGCGCGAACACCGGTAGCAGCGCCGTCGCCCCCGCCAAAAGCACGGCGAAGAGATCGAGCGTGATGCACCCCAGCAGGAACCGTTCGCGCCAGACATAGACCAGCCCTTCGGCGATCTGCTTTACAGGCTTCAATGGCGGGCCTTCGTGCTTGGCGCGGATCGGGCGGACGGTGAGGATCAGCAGCATCGCTGCTCCGAGCAGCACCGCCGAAAGCGCATGGGGAAGCCATTCGGCCTGCGCGAAGATCAGACCGCCCACCGCAGGGCCGGCGACGCTGGCGGTCTGCCAGGCGATCGACGAGAGCGCGATGGCGCGCGGCAGCAGGGCAGGGGGCACGATGTTGGGCGCGATCGCGCTCATCGACGGCCCGACGAACACACGCGCCGCGCCATGCGCTGCGGCAAGCGCGAAGAGGATGGGAAGGCTCAACGCATCGGCCCAGGTCGCCAACGCCAGCACCACTGCCACGCATCCGTCGATCCCGTTGGCAAAAGCGGCGACGTGGCGCCGGTCGAACCGGTCCGCAGCAAGGCCCGCCACCGGGGTAAGCAGGAACAGCGGAATGAATTGCGCGAGGCCAAGGAGCCCCAATTGAAACGAGGCTTGTGCCACGCTCATCCCGTAATCGTCACGCGCCACAGCGTATAACTGGTAGCCGAGCAGCACCACCATCGACATCGTGGCGGATACGCCCATGAGGCGGGCAAGCCAGTAACGCCGGTAGTCACCGATCTGAAGCGGGGAGGTGGGTTCCATCACGCCAGCGCCATGGCAGGCGGTTTGGCCGCTGCCAAGCAGGCGAAACTTGTTGCCTATCGAGCCGTGCTTGGATCAGCGCGAGCGCCGTAAGCGCGGATTGGGCTGCAGCTGGTCGATGATCGCAACGAAATCGTCGAGCCGGATGATCCGCTCGAACTGGAAGCCGGCGCGCACGTCGCGGGTCCAGATCACATAGGCCTCGATGCGGCCCACCACCGGAAGACGGATGATGATCCGGTCGCCGCGGCTGAGTCGCTCAGCGCCATCGACCATGAAGCCGTGGGCCGAAAGGTTGCAGACATGCAGGTGCAGATCGCCGTTCACAAAATGCTCGACGATGGCCGGAAAATCGACCGGGTGACGCGCGGCGCGCCTTAGATCAGTTACGCTGAGATTGGCTCCACCCACCACGTTCTGCGGTCCTTCCCGTCCCTTAGGTTCAAGAGAAGGAGATGCCGGAGAAAGGCTGACAATTGGTAAAGGCCCTTAAATGCCGAGTATCAGCGATGCACCAGAGCGTGACGCTTCTTGCCGAGGCTGAGCCGCAGCGTCTCACCCTCGCCCGGAAGCACAAGCTGCGCCGGATCGGTCACCGTCTCGCCTTCGAGCTTCACCGCGCCCTCGGCCAGCTTGCGCTTAGCCTCGCCGCCCGAGGCAGTGAAACCGATCGAAGTAAGCAGTGCGGCAAGGCGCATTCCTTCCGGGCCTGTCGCGAGGCTCGGAAGGTCGTCACCCGCACCGCTCCCAGCGAAAGTCTCGCGTGCCGTGGTCTCGGCACGGACGGCCGCCTCCTGGCCGCGCACGAGCTTAGTGACTTCATTGGCGAGCACGGTCTTTGCGGAGTTTATATCAGCACCTTCAAGCGCTTCGAGGCGGTTTATCGCGTCAAGCGGCAAGTCGGTGAACAGCCGCAGGAAGCGACCAACATCGCGGTCGTCGACGTTGCGCCAGTATTGCCAGAAATCATAAGCGGGCAATTGATCTTCGTTGAGCCACACCGCGCCCGCCACCGTCTTGCCCATCTTCGCGCCATCCGCGGTAGTGAGCAGCGGGGTAGTCAGGCCGAACAGCTCGGTCCCGTCCATACGCCGGCCAAGCTCGATCCCGTTGATGATATTGCCCCACTGGTCCGATCCGCCCATCTGCAAACGAACGTCAAGGTCGCGCGACAGGTGTCTGAAATCGTAGCCTTGCAGGATCATGTAATTGAATTCGAGGAACGTCATCGGCTGCTCGCGCTCGAGGCGCAGCTTGACCGAATCGAAGGTCAGCATCCGGTTGACGGTGAAGTGCGTGCCGACTTTCTGGAGAAGCTCGATATACCCGAGTTGCCCGAGCCAGTCGTGATTGTTGACCATTACCGCATCGGTCGGGCCCCCGAGTCCTCCTTCGGGCGCGAACGTCAGCAGCTTGTCGAAGACAGTGAAGATCGACCGGATGTTTGCCTCGATCATCTCGTCAGTGAGCATCTTGCGGCTCTCATCGCGTCCGGAGGGATCGCCGATCCGGGTCGTGCCGCCGCCCATCACCACCACCGGCTTGTGCCCGGCCTGCTGCAACCGGCGCAGCATCATGATCTGCACGAGGCTGCCGATGTGCAAGGACGGCGCGGTCGCGTCGAACCCGATATAGCCCGGCACGACCTGCTTGGCGGCGAGGGCATCGAGCCCGGCCGCATCGGTCAGCTGGTGGATATAGCCGCGCTCTTCGAGGACGCGCAGGAGGGCGGATTCGTAATTGCTCATGGGGCGCCGCCCTATCAGCGCGAGGCCTCTGCGGGAAGTGGCTTGCCGGGGGCAGGGTAAGACGGCAGATAGGCGCGATGCACCCGCTGCTGCTCCATGTCGCCTGCGACCTCGGCCCGGTCCGCTCCGTGACTGCAGCGGTCACCGCGACGTCGCAGGGCTGCAAGGCCGAATTCCGGCTCGACGGCTATATGCCCGCCATCGTCCTCCCGCCGCACGTCGCCCCTGAGCGCCGTGACAATCTGTGGCAGACCACCTGCTTCGAGATCTTCTGGCAAGCGTTGGGCGACACCGCTTACCGCGAGTTCAATCTCTCGCCCTCGGGATGCTGGGCGGCATACGACTTCGGTTCGTATCGCACGGGAATGCGCGATGCACCGGTCGAGGCAATCGCCATTTCCTGCTCGCACGACGATGCCGGACTGGTGCTCACCGCCGGCATCACCGCCGATCTGCCTGACCCTGCGCAAGTTGCGCTCAATGCGATCGTCGAGCATGCAGACGGAGCCAAACAGTACTGGGCGCTGGCCTTCCCGCCGGGCAAGCCGGAGTTCCACTCCGAAGCCAACCGCGCTCTGATTGTCGAGCGCTAGACGGCGGCAGCCTGGACGAAGGGCCGGTTGAGTTGCACGATCTTGAGATTCAGCAGGAAAGCAAAGCTCACCCAGATGAAGTAGGGCACGTTCAGCCAGCCCGGAAAACTGTCGCCGACGATGCGCGGAAGTCCCACCAGTATTGCCGCTACCGAGAGCCACAACAGCACGTTTTCGGCAAGAGCCCAGTCAGGGCGCTTGAGCTTGAAGAACAGCGGTGACCAAAGGAAATGGAAAACAAAGTTGGCGCCAAACAGCGCCCCGACCAGGCCACGCGCCTCGGGTATGGGGGCTTCGGTGAGGCCGATGTAGAAACTCCAGCCCGCAAGGCCGAGGATCACTGTCCATGCCGGGCCGAACAGCCAATCGGGCGGCTGCCACGGCGGCTTCCTCAGATCGCGGTACCATTGGCCGATCTCGGTCAACGCGCCGCCCGCGCCGCCGAGAACGATTGCCCACCCGGCGGCGATCAAGATGGTGGCCCAATTGCTATCCATGTCGCCTTAACTCTTAGATTACCCGCAATGTTCCCCTGCGGCCGCAAGTTATCCGATTGCCTTTGCCCGCGCGGTGATCCAACGCTTGGCCCATGATGACAGGTATCGACCGGCTGCTGGCCGACCCCGAACTCCTTAGCCATTTGAATGGCCGCCGGGTAGCGCTGATCGCGCATCCGGCAAGCGTGACAGCAGACCTTACCCACAGCCTCGATGCTTTGATTGCGGCCGGCGTGCAGGTGAGCAGCGCCTTTGGGCCGCAGCACGGGCTCAAGGGCGACAAGCAGGACAACATGATCGAGACCGCGGACGAGATGGATCCGCGCTACGGCATCCCGGTCTTCTCGCTTTACGGCGAAGTGCGGCGGCCAACTGGGCAGATGATGTCGAGCGCGGACGTATTCCTGTTCGACCTTCAGGACCTCGGCTGCCGAATCTACACCTTCGTAACCACGCTCCTTTACCTGCTCGAGGAAGCGACCAAGGCGGGCAAGGAGGTCTGGGTGCTTGACCGGCCCAATCCCGCCGGACGCCCGGTCGAGGGCACACTGCTGGTGCCGGGGCAGGAGAGCTTCGTCGGCGCTGCTCCGATGCCGATGCGCCACGGCCTCACGATGGGGGAGATGGGCCACTGGTTCATCGCGCATTTCGGTCTCGACGTCGCTTACAAGGTGGTGTCGATGGAAGGTTTGCGTCCTGACGACGATGACGGCTTCGGATGGCCGACGTCACGGCTGTGGATCAATCCTTCGCCCAATGCCGCCAATGCCAACATGGCGCGCTGCTACCCTGGCACCGTGATGCTTGAAGGCACGACGCTGTCGGAAGGGCGCGGCACGACACGCCCGCTCGAGGTGTTGTTCGGCGCGCCCGACGTCGACGCGAGCGGAGTGCTGAAAGTGATGAACAAGCTTGCGCCTGAATGGCTCGCGGGCTGCGCCTTGCGCGAATGCTGGTTCGAACCGACTTTCCACAAGCACGCAGGAAAGCTCTGCAATGCTCTGATGATCCATGCAGAAGGCGGTTTTTACGAGCATCACGCCTTCCGCCCGTGGCGAATGCAGGCGCTGGCCTTCAAGGCGATCCGACTGCTCTATCCCGACTATCCGCTGTGGCGCGATTTCCCTTACGAGTACGAACACGGCCGCCTCGCAATCGACGTCATCAACGGCGGACCGTCGTTGCGCGAATGGGTCGACGACCCGGCCGCGAAGCCGGACGACCTTGACGTCATAACGTCACACGACGAAGCGGCATGGATTGCCGAGGTGCGGCCGTACCTGCTTTACTGACGTCAGATTTATCGGGGCGCCGAGGGGAAAGGATCGACAGATGGAAACCAGCGCATTCGACGTCGCCGCCCTACTCGTGCCGATGGACGAGCAGCGGTTCTGGGACGAGCACTTCGGGAAGAAGCCGCTGCATGTCCCTCATGACGCGCAGAACGGACAGGCATCCTCGAAAGCGGGGCTTATGAGCCTTGCCCGCCTCGCGGAGCTTCTCGCGGAGCCTGCACGCTGGGCGCAGAACAGCATCAAGCTGTTCGCCAACGGGCGCGGTGTCGATCCGGCGCATTTCATGGTCAAACGCGAGCTTGCGCAAGGTGACGCCCTCCGTCCCGATCCGGCGCTAATCGAGACGTTGATGGCAGCAGGCGCGAGCGTGGTCATCGACGGGATGGAGGACCAGGTCAGCGAGCTCAGGCAGATGTGCCGAGTGCTGGGTAGCAGGCTTGGCGCCAAGGCGACCGTGAACCTTTATGCCTCGCGCCGGGGCGTGCAGGGCTTTGCCAGCCACTGCGACCCGCACGAGGTCTTCGCGGTCCATTGCCAGGGCGAGAAGGTCTGCCGGATCTACGAGAACGCCGAGGAGGCTCCGGTCGAAGCTACGCTGATCCGGGATGCGGATTATATTGAGCAGCGCAAGGGCAGGGTGGCGATGGAAGTCCATGCGCCCCGGCGATCTCCTCTACATCCCGCGCGGGGTCTATCACGACGCGCTGGCGTCGACAGATCGCTCGCTGCACCTGACCTTTGGCGTGCAGCCGCTCTACGGCGTAGTGGTGCTCGATCTGTTGCGGGAGATGGCGCTGTCCGACCGCGTGATGCGCGAATATCTCGCTCCGGCGCAGGACGGCGAGGGGCTCCGGCGACAACTCGCGGCAATCGCGAAGACCCTGTCCGCAATGGTGGACACGCCCGGAATGCTTGAGGACATCGCAGTCCGCCAGCGCACCCTGGCGTCGCCGGTGGCAACGCCGCAGCCATTAGCACCTGAGGAGTTCTTCGTTCGTACTGCGCTTGCCTGCGGGGTCGACCAACCCCTGACGGGTTCGGTGGTGACCTTCGGAACCCACCGGGTTACCGCCGGCCTCGTCAGCGATGCAGCGCGCTGGGCGTTTGCGCAGCCGAGCTTCTCGTCGCCCCAGTTCAAGGCGCGCTTTTGTCACCATCCGTCCGAAGAGCTCGAGGCCTTCCTAGCGCAAGCAGTCGCGCGCGGCGCCTTCGAGCGCAGGCCGATGGCATGAGCGGCGACGTCGCGGCTTCCATTTCGGTCACGGACGGAACGACGAAGGGCGGGCAGCCCGTCAGGCTCACCTTGTGGGTGCTGCTCGTCGTCTATGTCTTCAACTTCATCGACCGTCAGATCGTCAACATCCTCGCCGAACCGATCGCGCGCGACCTGAAGCTCTCCGACACCCAGATCGGGCTGATGACGGGCCTCGCCTTCGCGCTGTTCTATACCGTGCTCGGGATTCCCATCGCGCGGTTCGCAGACCGGCCGACGACGAGCCGCCCGCGCCTGATCGCGGTCTCGCTCGGCCTGTGGTCGGCGATGACGGCGCTGTGCGGCCTCGCCCAGAGTTTCCCGCAACTGCTGCTGGCGCGGATCGGCGTGGGCGTGGGGGAGGCGGGGTGCACGCCGCCCGCGCATTCGCTGATCAGCGACATGGTTGCGCCCGAAAAACGCGCCTCGGCGCTCGCGTTCTATTCGCTCGGCATTCCGGTGGGCACGCTGCTCGGCATGATCATCGGGGGCACGCTCGCAGATCGGATTGGCTGGCGCGAGGCCTTCGTGATCGTTGGCCTGCCGGGCGTGGTGCTTGCGCTGGTGGTGTGGTTTGTCCTCAAGGACCCGCGACGCGCTGACGCCGCCGCGATCCTGCGGTCAAAAAGCCAGCCCGCCGCGCTGCCGCTGCGTCAGGCGATCACTGAAGTCATGCGTTCGCGCGCTTATGTGCTGCTGCTCTTCGCTGGCTCCGCAGCGTCATTCCTCGCTTACGGCAAGACCACCTGGACGACGATCTTCTTCCAGCGCACCCATGATCTGACGCCGGGACAGACCGGTCTGTGGTTCGGCCTGATCGCCGGAGTGGGCGGGATGTGCGGCACCTTGCTCGGCGGCTACTTTGCCGACCGCTTCGGAGCGAAGAACCGCCGTCATGTGCTGAGCGCGCCCGCGATCGGCATGGCGCTGGCGGTGCCGCTGGCGATCGCTGCCTACCATGCGCCGAGCTGGCCGTTGGCATTGGCCCTCCTGTTCGTACCGACCATGTTCAACTCCTTCTACTACGGCCCGACCTATTCAGCCGCGCAGGGCCTCGTGCCAGTGCGGGCAAGGGCGATCGCGGCGGCGAGCTTGCTGTTCTTCCAGAACCTCATCGGGCTAGGGCTGGGGCCGCTGTTCTTCGGAATGTTGTCCGACTGGCTGCAACCGACCTACGGGGCGGATAGTGTGCGCATTGTGCTCTACGGCGCGGCGGTGCTGGGGCTGGTGCCGGCGTTCTTCTTCTGGCGGTGCAGCCTGCACCTCGATGCGGAGCTGGACCGGAAGGGCGCCTAGTCCGGCTCCGCTACCTGCTGCACCAGCGTCACGAGCACGAAGCTGATCAGCATCAGAAGATACCAGCTGCCATACTTGCCCACGCTGACCATGTGCTACTCCGCCTTCTGTCCGGGGTAGTTCCAGGCATTGGCGAAGGTGGCAATGTTCTCGGCGAACCAGATGAACAGCGCGACGAGGCCGAAGCCGACCAGCAGCGGCATCCAACGATGCATCCGCCAGTTGCGGAAATTGACCCGGTTGCGCCAGAAAATCACCGCCGTGGCGGCAAACGGTCCCCAGCGGAGATCGATCATGAAGTGATGGGTGAAGAAATTGGTATGGATCGCCGCCGCCAGCGCCTATGTGGCCCACGCAGGCGGATAGCCGGTGAAGCGGAAGTCGAAGATCCGCCACACCCGCGCGATGTAGCTGCCGACCGCGGCATACATGAACCCCGAAAACAGCGGCACCGCGCCGATATGGAGCACGCTGGCCTCAGGGTATGTCCATGATCCGGCCTGCGTCTTGAACAGCTCCATGAGGGTGCCAACGACGTGGAAGATCAGGATCACCCGCGCCTCGCGCCATGTCTCGAGCCGGAAAGCGAGCATCCCGGCCTGGATGGCGATCGCGGCAAGCGTCAGGAAATCATAGCGGTGAAGCGCGGCCGCATCGGGGTAGAACAGGTGCGTGCCGAGCAGCAACGCCAGCAGCAATCCACCAAACAGGCAAGCCCAGCCTTGCTTGAAGCCGAACAGCAGGAATTCGTAGAGCCACAGTCGCCAGCCCATGCCGGGGTCGAAGGCTTCGAGCCGGAGGCGGACGGCCTCGAAGCGGGTGTGGCGTGGTGACTTCATTCAGCGCTTGGCCGAAGCACAGGCCACCGGTATTTCGTCCTTGGTCAAGATACGACGGGCGAGGGACCTGTCGGACCCTCCGGGATCGAGATGGAGCGCCACCACCGAAGGGAAATCACCGCCCGTCTTGATAAGCACGTCAGCCTTCTGAGGAGCGTTGCCTTCGTAGATAACCGCAGCGCGATTAGGTCCGGTCAAACGATAGGTCACAAAGTCCATCTGCTGGTCGAATCGAAGTATCTGCTCGTCAGGCATCAGCACGGTGGCGAAGCTGATGCCGCACACCAAACCGGGCCCCTTAAACAGGGCCGTCTCGACACCGTCCTGACGGTCGGCTTCTGGAACTGCCACTGATTGTGCCAATGCGATTTCACTGGCAGGCAGCGCGCGCGAACAGCCCGGTAGCGCAATGATGAAAGCCCCGACGAGGAAGGCTCGCACTCTTAAGCCCCATGCTTCCGCGAAAGCTCCCGCATCGCATCATCCAAGCCGCCCAGCGTCAGCGCATACATCCGGTCGCCGACCAGCTGCTTGATCATCTTGGTCGACTGCGAATAGCCCCACTGCTTTTCCGGCACCGGGTTGAGCCACACGGTCGCAGGGTAGGTGTTGGCCACGCGCTGCAACCACACCGCGCCCGCTTCCTCGTTCATATGCTCGACGCTGCCGCCCGGATGGGTGACCTCGTAGGGGCTCATCGCCGCATCGCCGACGAACACGATTTTGTAATCGTGGCCATATTTATGGAGCACGTCCCAGGTCTTGGTGCGCTCCTGCCAGCGGCGCTTGTTGTCCTTCCAAACGCCCTCGTACAGGCAGTTGTGGAAGTAGAAGAACTCCATGTTTTTGAATTCGCTGGTGGCGGCGCTGAAAAGCTCTTCGACTAGCTTGATGAACGGGTCCATCGATCCGCCGACGTCGAGGAACAGCAGCAATTTGACGGCATTGCGGCGTTCGGCGCGCATGTGGATGTCGAGCCAGCCCTGCTTGGCTGTGCCCTTGATCGTCGCGTCGATATCGAGCTGGTCCTGCGCGCCTTCGCGGGCGAACCGCCGCAGCCGGCGCAGCGCCATCTTGATGTTGCGGGTGCCAAGCTCCTTGGTGCTATCGAGGTTCTTGAACTCGCGCTTTTCCCAGACCTTGATCGCTTTGCCGTGCTTGGCCTCGCCGCCGATGCGCACGCCTTCGGGGTTGTAGCCCGAATTGCCAAACGGCGAGGTGCCGCCGGTGCCGACCCACTTGTTGCCGCCCTGGTGGCGCTTTTCCTGCTCCTCGAGCCGCTTCTTGAGCGTCTCCATGATCTCGTCCCAGTTGCCCAGCGACTTTATCTTCTCCATCTCCTCGGGGGTCAGGAACTTCTCGGCGACGGCCTTCAGCCAATCCTCGGGGATCTCGACGGGGTTCTGGCCGTAATCGGTCATGATCCCCTTGAAGACCTTGTGGAACACCTGATCGAAGCGGTCGAGCAGGCCTTCGTCCTTCACAAAAGTGGCGCGGGAAAGATAATAGAACGCCTCGGGCGTCTGGTCGATCACGTCCCGGTCGAGCGCCTCCAAAAGGGTGAGGTGCTCTTTGAAGGAGGCGCCGATCCCGGCGGCCCGCAGCTCGTCGATGAAGTTGAAGAACATGGGTGGGTGCTTAACCCGCGTGCCGCACCCTGACCAGTCCCCTTTCTTGTGAGGGGGCCAGAGGAACAGGGAACGGGTGAACCCTTAACCGTTCGCTTACCATCCTACAGCTAGGCTGCGCGCGACCACAAAACGGGGCCGATTGCCAACATGAACCAGCTCGCCATCGATACTGCCAATGCCCATGCACTCGGGATGATCCCGGAAAGCTGCGGAGCGGTGACGGTAGGCTGCACCGACGTCGCGGGCGTGGTGGAGGCGGTGATTGCCTCGTCCAAGTCCTTGCGCTCCGAACACGAGGCGCTGGCCGAGACCGTCCGCGCGCTTGAGGCAGACCAGAGCAAGGTCGCCGAAGCGAGCGACGAGGCGCGGCTCCTCTCGGAACGCGCTATCGAACGGCTCAATGAAGGCACCGCGCTGATCCAGTCG
>JBBRUU010000029.1:0-21730 GCA_038247515.1 Sphingomonadales bacterium | reverse complement strand
TTTTTCACTTTTAAAAGCAAATAACTTTTACCCCCCCCCCCCTGCCTACGCCCGCCCCCCCCGGCTCGTTAAATCAAAATATTGGCGGCCGGTTTGCGGCGGGGTGCCCCTGTTTTACCGGGTCCCACCGCGCAACATCAGCGGGATTGCTGCCGACGCTCCGGATCAAGCGATGCAGGCGCTGTTCCCAGCGGTCCCCGGCGATCGACGACCCGGATGTTGCGGGCCTTTGCTTCGATCACCAGACGCTCGGTGACGCCGTTGCCTTCAAAAGCAATCACGAACCTCGGTTTGAGCGAAAGCATTTGCTCGTTCCGCCGGAAGCCTGCGCGATCGCCAAGCTTCCGATCCAGCCCGAACCGCACCTGTTGGATGCCGTTCTGATCGGCCCAGGATGCCGCGAGCCGCTCGATCCCCTTCATGTCACCGCCGTGGACCAGATACATATCGCCGACATGGGCCCGCACCTTATTCAGGGTAGCAAGGAGGTTGTCGGCAAACGCCTTCATATCATCGTCATTGGCGAAGGTCAGACGGCCACCGGCGAATACCACCGGGGTCCCTTGT
This sequence comes from Sphingomonadales bacterium, assembly GCA_038247515.1. GTDB lineage: Bacteria > Pseudomonadota > Alphaproteobacteria > Sphingomonadales > Sphingomonadaceae > Erythrobacter. The sequence goes on along the minus strand of JBBRUU010000029.1, from coordinate 21,163 downwards.
GCCGTGTTGGCATTCAAAGCCCGCTCCCGTCGCGCACGCAGGAAGGCATGCCCGTCGACGATCCCGGCAGTGACGCCAAGCGAGATGCGGTTGCCGGACGATGGAACCCAGGACTTACCGGTCTCGCGCATATAGTGCGCGGCCGCGGCGTCGCGCATGATCTCAAAGGAGCCCGCGGATTCCTCGACCTTCTTGGCGAGATCGATCTTCTCTTCCAAATTGGCCGTGCTGATCTCGGAGCCGTCCTGTTCGGCGAGCAGAAGGCGAATGTCGTCGGTCAGCCGATCGACCAGCCCGTGTTTCTTGGCGGCCGCGCGGTGGAAGAGGTTCACCAGGCCCCAGCCCAGATCTTCGATGTCCCGCTCGAGCGAGGTGTTTCCGATCGTCGTGAAGAGATCGCTCCAGATTGCGGTGACGGTTTGCTCCAGGGCCTCTGTTGGCGGCGGTGCCATGCCGCCCAGTTCTTCTGCGCGGGGTTCGAGGTGCCCTAGCTCGAGTGCCGCGAGCGCGGCTGCAAGTGATGTGGACATGATAGTAAGCCTTTCTGTCTGTGCCGACGGCCTCTCCGCCGGATGCGCATCCTTTGGGCGCTCGCAAAAGGGGTGCTGGCACCGAGGCGAAGCCGAGGGGAACCCGCGAACAAGGGGTGGTGCGGGCAGCTGTGGCACACGGCAACTCGGCCCGCCGTTCGAGGGTTGCCAGCGCCGCGCGGGCGCCCACATGCGGCATCCTCTGGCGGGGAGGTGTCGACGTAGACGGGCTTTCGCCTTGTCCTCCAATGCTGCCGCCTGCCCGAAACGGAGGTATCTCCAATTCCGCCGCGGCGAGATGCGCCATCGCCGCTGTAAAGTTACCGTGGCTGGAGACCGTTTCTGCCAAGAGCATGATTTCGTCATTATCGTAAGCGGCGAAACTCCGAACGGTGCTGCCATCGAAGATTACGCGCTCGGGGTCGAACGCACCGGGAGCGCTGCCAGCACGGCAGGAAAAGATGAGGCGTTGATCGAGACAGAAATTCTCAATCGCCTCGAACCAGCGCCAGGCGATTTCATGATTGGCCAAATACAGAAGCCACGTTCGGGTCAAGATCATCAAGTGAGAACCTGGTGCTTTCCCAGTCAGTACAGGCGCCGTCGCTTCCGATTGCCGCGCAGAGTGCGGGGCGAAGGGCGGCACACAATGAGCTGCCAATGCGAATCGCGAAACAAGCGCGTGCGGCCATGATAAACTGTGTGGATTGTAGGGGTGGGGTCAAGCTGCGGACCGGACCCGGTGAAAGGTGTCGTGCCACCGTTCCATCGACATGCGATGTCCGATCGGCTTGCCGACCTGGACAATCCGAAACGCGACAAGTGCGGCGGGCGCGTCCACACTCCACGCTGCGATGACGAGCGTGCAATCACTCATCGGACTTTCCCTTCAGGACGATCGCCGGGTTGATCAGCCAGTAAGTGCGCGTCTTGAGCCTCGAGACACGGCAGACGGTGCCGGTCACAGGGTCGCGAAACAGCGGCGTTTTACCATTTGGATTGGCAATGACCGTGAAGCGGTCGCGATCCTGTCCGTCGCTGAAGCGCAGCGGTTCATCGAAGATTATGGTCTGCCCAGGCTTTGGGGTGGGCTTCGCACGCTCGAGCTTGCGAAGCGTGAGGTTGGCACGGCATCTCGCGCGCCACGCTATGGCATATTCGTACTGCGTGTCGGTCAGCTCATCGAGAATGGTAGCAGGGCAGTCGCTCTCGTAAGGCCCGACCGTCTCGTCCATATCCTTATAGCCAAACGTGCAACCGTCGCGCGCACCGGTGCTGGTCCTGGTGAGGCAGATGATGGCAAAAACCAGTCGATCGACGTTTGGCTCGATACGCTCACATGCGGCGTAATAGGTCGATCCAATCATCGATGACGCGAGCACGGTGAGACGTTGATCGTCGCGATCGTAGGTGAACTGGTTATTGAGATAAGAGCGCGGGGTGGCGTAGCCACCCAAATCGCGCATGAAGAGCCAACCCATGACAAGTCTCCTGTGTTTGGTGGTGTCAGGCCACGGCTGAGGCGCGACATGAGGGGTGCAATGCCGTCCTTGCCGTCACTGAACGCCGCGCTGAAACGCCGGTAGCCGCCGAGGTCGGGGCGGGCGGCATGCGCGTTCATGCAGCTTTACAAAAGTGGTCTTCGGGCGCGTCGGTAGCGGCGAGTCCGGTAGCACGAAGCAGATAGTCGGCAGCAGCTTCAGCCTTTGCAGCGGCCGTCATGATCGCGCGAGTATCCTTGCGCAGCACGCGCAGCCAAGACCCGATATACGCGGCGTGATCGTCGATATGCGATGTTGGAAGGCCGAGGTCCGCGCCAAGCAGCGCAGACGTCATCTCGGCCACGAGTTCCTCAAACGCGTAGGCGTCATCGCCGAACCGCTTGCCGAACTCGCGGTTCAGCCGGTCAGGATGCCCCGTCGCATGACCTGCCTCATGGGCCAGGGTGGCGGCAAAGAACGCAGCGGTGGAGAACAGCTCAACGGGCGGCATCGTGATGCTGTCGGCGATGCGGTCGTAGAAGGCGCGATCACCGCGCTGTTCCAGCTTTACCGGCAGGGCGTCGATGAAGCGCTGCGCGCGGGTCGGAAGCTCGTCGACGGGAAAGACCGCGCTGACCGGGCTCGGGTAAAAAACCGCAGGCAGGCCATCGATTTGGTCGCAGTTAAACACCGCATAGGAACGCAGCACGCGGCGCATCTCGTCCGTGGTGTCGCCGGTCACGACCGATTCCACGGTTTTGCTGTAGGATTTGTAGAAGATAGCGATCTGAGAGCGCTCGCCCTCGCGAACCTGCGCGCCGAGCGCCCGGGCCTGCTTGTAGGTCATCCAGGTGCGCGCATTATATCCGGCACCCTCGGCGCACAGCCACAGCCAGAAGCAGTTGATGCCCTTGTAGGGATCGCCGGTCGCGCGCAGCGGACGGCCGCCCACTCCGGGACGCCACGGTTTAACCCAGGGGCGCACGCCCGATTCGAGCTTGTCGATGATGGCGTTGGTGACGATGTCGGCAGGTGACGGTTTATCGGTGGTCTTTGTCACAGCAAGTTCTCCTGAGTAGGTTGAGGCGAACCCGCGTGAGCACCCTCCCCTCTCGAGTGTTGGTGACGGGTCACAAAAAGAGGGGCGACACTTTGCGCAAAAGTGCCGCCCCCAGTCGCCTCGAAACGTGCAAGCGGGTGTCAGGCCGCCTGGCTCAAATCCTCCGCACTATCGTGCGCATCCGGCTCGTTCGCCACATCGTCGCCGCTGACGTCGACATCTTCATCCTCGGCGGGATCGGTGTCGTCGGCTTTGTCGGTAAAGCTGGAGCTCAGCGCGGTCTTGGCCGGTTTTTCGACGGCGTCGAAGCGCATTGCACCCGGCAACCAGGCAGTAGCCTTCTCGCGGACCTCGGCCTCGAAAATGCCTTGACCGTTACAGAGCGAGGCGCACGTAGCGGCAAGGTCGCCCTTCTTGGCATCCTTATAGCGGCCGCGCAGGATCGGCCCGCCAATCTCTTCGAGCGCTTCGAGCATGATGCCCTTTGTGACGCGGCCGAAGAAGTTTTCAGCCGTCGGGCGCCACCAGGTCTCGACCTGAATGTCGAGAAAGCGGCCGAGATGGTCGTGGAAGCCGTTGCTGCGAACCCCCTCGGCGACGTTGAGGGTCGGCTCCAGCGTGCGGGCAATAGAGAACGCCACCCATGCGCCTCGCGCCTCGTCGTCAAGCGCGCGGAAGGCATCGAACCGCTCGGTCATGGTCGTGTGACCGGCCCAGCTCGTGTCGAGCCGCTGGCGCTGGTCGTCGATGGCCTGCGATGCCATCGAACCCTCGTCGCGAAAGCCGAAGATCGGGAAGGCGGCACCGCTGGACTTCAGCGTCGAGTGGTTCGGGACATAATTCTGCTCGAACACGACGTTTTGCGCCATCAGGAAGATGGTGAGGTCGAGCGCCATCGTCGGATCGCTGGCAATGTGCGCGACGAGAATCTGGCGTCTCTGGGTCGCTAGTTCGTCGATCAGCGTGACGCTGAGCTTCGAACCCTGCTCGGTGTCGCCTTCACCATTGCCGTCACCGGCACCATTCGCCGTGGGCGGAGCGTTCGGATCGACAACCGGCTTCTCGCTGAACATGCGGGTGTGGACTCGGGGCTCGCCATCGCCGCCGATATAGACGAACGTCCCGATCTGCGCTTTCAGCGCGGGGTCGATTGCACGACGCGCGTCGTCGATGGTCTGCAGTTCGCGCGCAATCTCGCTCAGGCGGGCATTTGCCGTCTCGGCCTCGGTGCTGCCATCGGGACGTTCCTGCTCGACCTGCGCCGCGAGCTGATCGTTCTCGGCCGACAGAATTTCGACACGGACCTGCTCATTCTCGGTAAGCGCACGCGCCGGTGGGTGAAACTCATGAAGCTGGCGTTCGAGGTCGTAGCTGACATGGGTGGCGACGATCGGTGTCACGAACGCAAGGCCTTCGGCTCGCGCGAGGTCAGCCGCAGCCGCTTCGAGTTTTTTGCCTGCAAGGGTTTCGAGAAGGTCGACGTCGATCCAGTTCTCATCACCTTCGGTGGCGAACAGGTCGCCCTCGATGCGACCGCCTGCCGCAATATAGCTATCGCGGCCCACGAACCGCGCCTTGGCGTCGTTCGCCTTGACGCTGCCGTTCAGGATCGCGCGGCGGATATTGTCGGGATTGTCGCCGTAGTAAGACGTAGTCATCTGGGTGAACACGCGAGCCTGTACGTCGATGTCGCTGGTAACGGCATACGCCTGCGCGACGCCGAGGGTGATTTTGCCCGCAGCGAGGGCTTCGAAGACCGGCGGTGCGAGTTCGGCGAGACGCACGCGCTGCTCGACGAACCGCGTGGTGACGCCCTGACGCTTGGCGATGTCCTCGGCAGTCATGCACTTCTGGATGAGGAAGTTGAAGGCCGTGCATTCGTCGGCCGGGTTCATCGGCACGCGCTGGAAATTCTCAGTCAGGCTCGCCTCGACCGAATTGTCATCATCGGTAAGAACGAGGACGGGCACGACGTGATCGACGGCCAAGATGCCCTGTTCGATCAGGCTTTGGAGCGCGCGCAAACGACGCCCGCCCGCCTTGACGCTGAAGTGACCCGCCTTTTTGAGCGGGGTCACGATCAGGTTCTGCAACAGGCCCTGAGTGGCGATACTGGTGGCAAGCTCGTCGATGCCAACATCGCGGTTGGATTTGCGGACATTGTCTTTTGACAGCGAGAGGTTCTTGACCTTTACGGACTGGATCATCGGTCGTCTCCATTTCAAAACTGGCGCGCCGCCTCTGCGGTCACGCGAACCTGGCTCTCAGGCTCAAAAAGCCGAAGGCTACCTCCCCTCTCTTTGGACGAGGATCACGACATGAAAGCCAATTGAGGGAATGCTCAGAGCAAGCAAAAAATATCCGCAAAGTCGTTTGCCGCGCAGTATTACCCTGCAACCTGATGCCAATATGTGCCGGCGGGCAATGAACCGCGTTCGGCTGCAGCGTGGCCGATGCAACGTCGGTCCCAAAAGGTGGGGGGGTATCCGCTAGCGCATCGAGCCCGTTGTCAAAGGTCTGGACTCCCATCGTGTATACCCGTGTTACCGAGCCTCATCCATGCCCGGGTGGCCATTGCCGTGCTGTATGAATCAGGACCAGATCCACACAGTGTCGTCCACCACCTCATAGATGAAGCGAAAGCTGCGACGTGGGGTCAGGTTGCGCATTCCCACAATTTCACCGGCATGGCCGAGCATCGGGAAGTCGGCGAGCTCAGCAACGGCATCGCTGAACAGCCGATCCATTCGCAGCGGCGGCGGGGTCGCGGGCTTCGAGAAATCCCAGATCGCGGCTCGGTCCTGTTCCGCTTCTCGCGACCAGACAATATTCACGCCTAATCGGTGATTCGCCCGTGGCGAGCCGCAAACTCAGCTTCCACAGCGCCATTGGAGCGGCCCTGTTCGCCAGAAACCAAGATGCGGGCTTCATCGACCTTGCCTTGCAGAAAGGCAGTATTTTCCCGCCGCTCTGGCTGCTGCTGAACGAAATCGCGCATCAGTTTGCGGACAATTTGTGATGCAGGCCGATGGCTGGCCTCGGCCATGAACTCAGCCCGAACGTCGGGTTCCAGCTTCATTGTGCATAAAGCGGCTTTTGGCCTAGTGTCGTCGACGTGACACTAACAACGTCGTTACCGGCATTCGAATCCAACAACGATAATCTGAACAGCATAGCAGCGAGCGCACGAGACGTCAGGCGATAATGCGCTCGATTACGGCAGCGGCGCGGGCCAGCGGCACGAACATCCGCGTCTTGTGCTGGATGATGTCGGTGAAGCACCCGGTGGCCTTCAGTTCGGCGAGCCGCGTATGCGGCCAGTCGAGCAGTTCGAGGCGCTGCTGGCCTGCGACCAGGCTGCGCTTCAGCCGGTATGCGCCCACGGTTGAAATCTCGCCTGTGGTCATGACGTGGTTGGCCGTATCCTCGCCCGAGACGGTAATTGTCGCGGCGATCCCGAACGCCTCTGCGAGTTTCGACACCAGCGGGGCGGGTACGATGCGGCCGAGAAAGGACTGGCCGTCGTCGGTGTTCAGGCGCCAGACCTGCACATGATCGTCGGGAAGCCGGTCCCAGACGGGAAGGAGAAGCCCGGTAACGAGGTAGAGCGTGCTGGTTTTAATCTTGTCTTGCATCTCGTCGAACTCGTCCTGCCACAGCGCCGAAAATTCTTCCTCGGTGGTTTCCTCCCACATCGTCTCGAGCAGGAGATCCTGACGCATCCGCTCGGTGCGGGTCGGGCGAACCAGCTCGTAGCGGCGAACGATCTCGCCATCGTCATTGGTCAGCGAATAGGTGCTGCAGCGGATCGCGGCCTTGCCGGACTTGCGGTCGACGATGGGGCGGGCGTCATCGCCGAGAATCCGTAGCGCGCGCTCAAGGAGCATTGGCTTGTAGCGCTCCTCGGTTTCGAGGCGGAGGATTTCGGTTTCGGCACCGCTAGTCTGATCGCGCCGGATTACCGTCCGATCGAGGATCGTAATTCGCTCGGCATTGATGCTCTCGACGCCGAGATCGAGCGTGCCGGCTTCGCGGGCCGCTTCGATCCGGGCCTCGATCAGCCCGAGATATTCGTCGAAGATTGCGTTCTGAAGCGCAATGCGCAGCGCGAGGATGCGATTGAGCCAGCGCTGAATGGGCGGTAATTCCTCCTTTAGCCCACCACCCTCGCCTTCCAGCTCAAGCCCGGTAAGGCGCTGAAAATCGCCAAGCGTGGTCGAGCGCAGTTTACCCGCAGCGAGGAGGCGGAACCACATCTCCAGCGATTCCTTGGCATAATCGCTTTCGAGATTGTCGCGCGGATCGAACAGGCCCTGCCCGCCGGTCTGACGCTGGCCGCGCGTGAGGGCGCCAAGGCTGTCGAGGCGGCGCGCGATTGTCGAGATGAAGCGACGTTCGGCCCGGCAGTCGGTCGAGACGGGTCGGAACAGCGGGGCGGTTGCCTGATACGTGCGGTGCGTGCGGCCAAGACCCTGGATGGCGGCGTCGGCGCGCCAGCCCGGCTCGAGGAGATAGTGGTTGCGGCGCGACTGGTTTTCAGCAGTAAGGCTTGCATGATAGCTGCGGCCGGTGCCACCGGCGTCTGAGAAAATCAGGATCTTCTTCGCGCCCCGCATGAAGCTGTCGGTCTCGGCGAGGTTGGTGCGTGGGCCACGGCTCTCGATGCGCTGGCGGCCGTGCGCATCGACAACAACACGTCGGCTGCGCCCTGTCACCTCCGCAACCGCATCAGTGCCGAAATGCCCGATGATATGATCGAGCGCGGAACCGACGATCGGCAGGGCGCAGAATTGCTCGATGAGGTTCTCCCGCAATTCGAGCGCTTCCTGGCTGAGGACGGGCTTGCCCTCTTCGTCGGACATCGGTTCGGAGCGGGTCTTGCCGGTGTCGTCGACAAAGGTCTTCATCTGGCGGACGGGGAAGGCGGCGGTGAGATAGCTGGTGACAAATTCCTTGGGGGAAAGCTCGATATCGAGATTGGTGCGGTCCTCGGCGCTGAGTGCAGCAAGGGCCCGGTTAAGCATGGCCTCAGACGTCGAGACCAGCTGGATCACGACGCTCTCGCCCCGGGCCAGGTCGGCGCGCATCGCCGGGATCAGCGATGGCAGCTTCATGCCGATCAGGAGTTGGCAGAAGAAGCGCTGCTTGGTGGATTCAAAGATCGACAGCGCTGCGGCCTTCGCCCCGCTATTGTAGGTATCATTCGAGAAGCTGTCGGTGATGCGGGTCGCGTCGAGCGCGGTGCGGAGATTGGCATGGATGATTGCCCAGGCATCGGCATAGGCGTCGTAAACCTCGATCTGAGCTGGTGTCAGCAGGTGGTTGAGGATGTCATATTCGACACCGGCGAAGCTGAGCGCGCGCGCGACATAGAGACCCTGCATCTTCAGATCGCGGGCGATCAGCTCTAAAGCCGCGATGCCGCCACGGCGCAGGCTGTCGACAAAGGCGCGACGATCGGCAAACGCCGTGGTCGGTCCCCACAGGCCGAGTCGGGTCGCATAAGCGAGATTGTTGACATCCGATGCGCCGGTTGCGGAGACATAGAGCACGCGGGCGCGCGGCAGGAGATTTTGCAGACGGACCCCGGCGATACCCTGCTCAGAACCTTCCTTCTTGCCGAACCGGCCTTCGCCGCCTGCAACACCGGCCATTTCGTGCGCCTCGTCAAACACGACCATCCCGTCGAAATCATCACCCACCCAGTCGAGTATCTGCTGGAGCCGAGTGCCCTTGTCGCCGCGATTGGAGCGCAGCGTCGCGTAGGTGAGGAAGAGAATGCCCTCAGCAGCACCAATCGGCATGCCCAGCTTCCACTGGCTGAGATGCTGAATGTCGAGCGCGAGACCACCGACCGCGGTCCAGTCGCGTCGCGCGTCCTCGAGCAATGTCTCGGTCTTGGAAATCCAGATATGCTTGCGGCGCCCGCGCAGCCACTGGTCGAGCATGACTGCGGCAACCTGGCGGCCCTTGCCGGCGCCGGTGCCGTCACCGAGGAAGAAGCCGGTCCGATAAGGTTGACCGTTCTCGTCGGGGGTGAGCGACAGCCCTTGCTCGACCGCTTTGAACAGGCCGGAAATGTCGCGCTCGAAGGCGTCACCGGCATAGATCAGCGTTTCAAGCTGCGCGTCGGACAGAACCTTGGCGTCGACGACGCTCGCCGGGAGTTGTGGAACGTAGGAGGGCCGCGGCGCGGTGATTGAGCCCATCGCGATAGATTCCACCAGATCGGTAGGGTGCGCGGAGGCGCAGTGGATCGCGATGCGGCTCGGGCGATAGGGAAGATAGACGCCCACGGCCTCGCCGGTCGGGACGGGCTCGGCAAACACGTCATAAATAATGTCGTGCGCAGCGAGCGACTGAACGGCTTTTGGAAACGGAGCGGAAAGACGCGGCCTGATCGCAAGGCTGCCAAGGAGCGAGCCGCGCGGGCGGGCTGGATCGGGCCGTAAGCTTCGGGGCAGAGCAGACGGCACGGCGATGGCAGCACGGCCAGTGATTGCCGTGAGCGCCTCGGCGAGCGAACTGCACCGGATGATGTCGGCATGGTCCGCGGAGCCCATTTCGAGAACCATGATCTTCACGCTCTGGCTGGTGCCATGCTTGGCATAGGCGTTCGCGGGCAACTCGATGTGCAATGTGAGGGCAAAGCCTGCGGTCGCCTTACCCCAGGCGCGGCTCGACGTATCCACGCGATTGGGGAGAATGGCGGCGCAGCGCCCGCCTTCGCCAAGGTGCAACAGGGCTGAGCGCAGGTGCCGGAACGCGGCTTGTCGGTCGGCATGGCGGCCAAGACTACGCGAGTAAGGCGGATTGATGAGGACCACAGTGGGCGCAATCGACGGCGCCAGCAGGTCATTGATCAGCTCGCCATCGTGGCGGCTGACCGGCGCTGCGGGGAAGGCGGCCTGAAGCATCTCGGCGCGCGCGGGATCGATCTCGTTGAGGACGAGGCTGGCGCCGGTGCGCGCGGCGAAGACCGCGAGAAGCCCGGTGCCGGCAGACGGCTCGAGGACAATATCCTGAGCCGTGACGCGCGCCGCAAGCGAAGCGAGATAGGCGATCGACGCGGGGGTAGAGAATTGCTGGAGCGCGATCTGCTCTTCGCTGCGGACGGTGTGGGTCGGGAGCGACGCGGTAAGCGCGGTGAGCGCAGCCAAGCAGTCCGTTGGGTCTGCGGGTAGGTCGACTGCGATGAGGTAGAGGACCTGAGCTAACTCCAGCACGTCGTAAGCGTCGCGGAGCGACCAGCCTCCATCGGCTGCGGACATATAATAAGCGGTCTCCATCGTCCGCAGCAGGGCAGGACGATCAAGTCCTTTGCCCTCACGCAACAATGCACAGACGGCCTTTGCTGCGGTGATCGACGGTTCGGTGAAATCGAGTTCAATAGCTGCGGCTGAGGTGCGCATCGAGGACCTCCATTGTTATCGCCCGGTGCTCACCACCGGACCAATAGGCCGAAGGCGCCCTCTCCTCTCTTTAGTGAGAATGAACCCGAATGTCGGTCCGGGGAACGGGATCGCGAGCCAGTCGATCGCGTAGTGCGTCATTCCAGTCGTCGTGCCCGCATGGAAGCCACTCCTCAACGCTGCGGCCGTTTTCTGCGAGATGCTTACCCGCTCGCTCCAAACAGGACTTCGCCGCCTTGTTGCGCTGCCCGAACACGATGACGCGCTTGACGTGGCGCGGAATGCCGACATGCGCATAGCGTTGAGCACCAAGCACAGCCCAAACCGGCAATTGGAACCAGTCGATTGCGGACAGCGCGTCTTCGATCCCCTCGGCCAGCCCAAGCACATCATCGGGCTCGCCAAACCGGACGCAGCCGGACCCGAGCAGGCCCAGCGCAAGCTTGGGTTTGCGAAAAGGGCGATGCAGAATATCGCTCGGATCAAGAAACGTGCGGTGAACGGCGACCAGTCCCAGTTCGTTTTTTACAGCCGCGATCATGGCTGGAAGGCTGCGCCGATCCTTGCCCTTGCCGATGATCGTCTGGGGATTGAAACGTAACTCAGGTGACGGCGCAAAGAGACCGCGGGCGTGCAGATAGGTCTCGGCCGGCGTTGCCGCGACCGGGATGCTATGCTGCCATAAAGTGCGGGCAAGACCGCTCAGGTCGCGCAGCGGAGCGCGGGGCTCGACATAGACGGGCGCGCGGTCGTGCAGACCTTGCCGGCGCAGTGCCTTCAGAATATCGGTCGATGTACATCCCGCAAAGCATTTGAACAGGATTGCCTTGGTGCCGAGGCGCACCGAAAGGCTTGGCGAATGATCATTATGGGCGGGACAGCGGCATTCCCCGTGCGATCCTGACCACCGACCGCCCAGATTTTCGACGATTTTTTTGGCGCGGTCGGCTGCGCTGATGGTGGTCGGCATGGGCGAAACTCCAGTCAAAATTTAAGGATCGCTCAAACGGAGCCCCCTCCCCTCTTGACCAATAAATGCGATTGGCGATCGCGTTACGCTGCCTTGGCAGCGAGCACACCGAACTCCTCGACGATCCTGTCTGTCGTGTAATGCGTGGCGCCGTCGCGCTCGTAGGAACTGTCCCGAAGTCGGCCAGCGATCCGGACGAGATCACCCACCTGGGCCTTCTCATCGATATATTTGCGTTGGCCGTCGCTGAAGATGACAACGCGGTTCCAATAGCTGTCCTCGATCCACTGGTCGCCTTCACCGCGCCGACGGTAGTTGGCGCATACCGAGACATTCGTGACCTTTGGCTTGGCATCGATCTCACCGATCCGTCCGATGATCTCGAATTTTGCGAAATTGATCATGCAACCTCCTCACTGCTTTCCGCTCGGGGACGACACAAAAGCGGTCATCCAGAGGCTATCGGATGACCGAGCGCCCCTCTTGTCGGCAATGTTGCCGAACAACGCGGATTAAGATTTAACCTGGAAGGGGGGTTCGCGAACATCCCCCTAACAAGGGGGAACGGATACCGCGCGTTCAATACGTCGCCGTGCACAAAGCTGGCCGGCGGGCGAAGCCAGCCGCAGGGGGGCGACGATTTCGCGTCGAGAAACGAGAAAGCAAGGCCCTTGGCGTCTCCACGAAACAACGGACAGAGCCGTCAGGTTTTACCTTATCCAGATACGGGGCCGGTCAGGCGCCCCCGCCGCAATGCGGCCAAAGGTCGGCACCCTTGACGAGCGACGCCCGCACGGTGCCATGCGCGCGCAAATGTGCGCCAGCGGGCAGCGGGCAGCGGGCAAGGAGAGCGGTAAGCGCGCCTGCGGGTCAGCACAAAAACGCCGCACCCTCAAGGAGCGCAGCGAGAAAGAGTGCGTCCACTCCCATCCCGCTCGTTTGACCTCGCAAAACCGGCGTCTTCGTCCCACAAATGACCGTCCGTCGATTAAACCACCCACGCAAGATGGGGCCGACGATATCGCTCGCACCGCCCCGCTGCCCTTCCAAACGGATTGAGGATGACACTTTCGGCCAGTAAATGGGATGCAGCCAGCAATGCTCGGCGCGGATCGGCGTTTTGGCGATGTAAATCGACGTGCGGTGAGTAGCCATCAGAATGAGTTGGAACGAACCATTTTTAGGTAGGCCAAGACTAGCTGCAGTATCTGTATGTAAGCAGTTTATTTCCAAAAATTGGATTTTTTGTGTAAGTGTGTAAGACATGCGTAAGGCCTTCCCCCAAATAGTTGGACGTGGCTGACCTTGCCAAAACAGCGTTAGTTGACCTCAACTCCGTAGCTCAGAAACCGCCACCATCACTGTGCGCTGTGCTGCTTATCGGCCACCCTTCTCCTAACGCAATTTGAGCTTGGCGTCGGCGGCTGCGTCGAACGCATTGGTCGCTGCCAGAGCGGCGCGCGACCGCTCCAGCGTGGTCCAGTCGATCTGGTGAGTGTAGGACTGCGCGACATCGAGCATCCGGATTAGCGGATCGGTATGCCCATTTTGGGAGAACGCCCTGAGCGCTCCCAGATAATCGGTCCGGTAGGCGGTCGGGATGATGATGCGTTCCTGATCGCGCGCAACCAGTTCGGCGTTCATCATGATGCGCGCGATCCGGCCGTTGCCATCGGCGAACGGATGCACCTCGCTGACCAGGACCATCATGTAGATGGCCCGCTGGAACGGGTCGTCCAGTGCTTGAAGAAAGTCGAAGCCGCGCTCCAGCGTGCCCTCGACCAGCTCGGGCGCCACGAACACCGTATTGCCGGCGCGGTTGGCCCGGTCCTTGAAATTGCCGGGGGCTTTGTTGTCCCGCGCCTCCATCACCGTCGCGTGGCGCCGGCGCAGCAAATCTCGAAAGCCCGCGAAGTCGGATGGAAGCTGCTTCAGGTGAGCCAGATCGGACACGACTTTGAACGTCCCCAAGACGTCGTGCGCGTCGGCGGGCCGTTCTTGGGGAATGACGCCCTCGAAGACGATTTCGGCGGCTTCCTCGACGGTAAATTCGGTGCCTTCGATAAAGTTGGAGAAATAGGCTTCGAAGAAGGCCAGCGTCGCAATGGCCTCGCCATTGCGCTCCGGCGCGGGGCGACGCTCGACGAGCGTGCCACGCAATGCTGCAAACAGGGTTTCGAACAGGCGAATGCGATCAGGGTCGAAGGGCTGACCGGCATGGCGCGCTTTACCGATCGTGCTGGTGAGGTCGCCGTCACGGGTGCCAAGCAAGCTGCCGATCAGCTCATAGAGCTCGTCGGCTTCCGTTTCATAGCCCAGTTGAGGCGCGATTGCCGTGGCATCGTCACGCAGCCGGTTGACCGCAGCCTCCCCTTGCTGGCGGATCATCGCATCGAGACGCTGTTCGAGTTCGCTCCGCGACAGGGTGCGCGCAAGCCGAGCGCCGCGTGCGCGCGATTCTCGCAGATTCTCAAGATAGGCGCGGGGAATGGATGCGAGCCTTACGCCGCTGAACGGTCGATCGCTGTCGATCGGTTTTGGCCCAGCGCGCGGTCGAAAGGTCAAGCCGGGTAGCTCGATCTCACGCCTCTTGGCCGAAATCAGAAATACCGAGCCGTCTTCGGCGGGTTTGTTCTCAAGCGCCGTTCGATCTGCGATTACGGCATCGGGATAGTAGGAGGCGATGAGATTATACCAGTTGCGCCTGATAAGGCGCTCGGGATTCTCGGTCAGATTCCGCGTGTAGAGGCGTGATCCGAGCTTACGAAGCTTCCCTCGCTGGATCGCTTCGTAAACGGCCTTCGAGATAGAGCTGTCCGAGACGAAGACCTCTGGCAGCGAAGCAAGGGGAAATTCGAGCATCAGCGCCTCCGCCAGAGGATCATATCCGAATTTTTGGGGTTTAGTAACGGATAAATCCGAAGAAACGGGATTTAAGCGCCGAGAGCCGAACTTAGCATGATCCAGACCCGAATTTTCGCGATTTATCGTGCCCGATGTCGGAATTTTTGGTCATTACGCCAAACATTTATATTCTCGATCTGTTTGATGTATTAATTTCGATACACAGGACATCAACGATAACACGTTCGAAATCGGCGCTGCGATCAAGGCTGGATTTGGCGACTTTTCGATCAGTGAAGCAGCGCGGCGCATCAAAGTCGGAAGGCCCGGTCTATCGAATTTGGTGGTCGGAAAAACGCGCCTGACCAAGGCATTGGCATCGAAACTGGCACAGGAATTTCCTTTGGATGGGGAAGCCCTGATGCGTGATCAAGGCAACGTCGATGCCGGAGCCGTCAGACAGCCCCGCGAAGCCGCAGCAATCGCTGACGCCGATTTCGAATGGAACCGTAGCGCAGCCGACTACCATGATATTACATCGAGCGACATCGCACGATGGACGGAAACCAATCGTAGGCGTTGCGCTTTTGCCGGAGTTGCGCCGCCCGGCATGGGCGCATCGAGCGGATTTGCTCAGGAAGCTCGTGCCAATCTTTCTGGTTGGCGCTTGGAAACGCGACATTGCCGGCGACGTCGATTGCATCGAGCTTCTGACGGAAAAAAATATCAAAACATCGAACGGGATGTCGCTGAATTGGCATCGCTCGTCGATGCGCCTGTCTGGGCGATCGGAAACTACCGCGGATTGGTGTCCTGCAAGGATGCGCTCTTCGCGATCGCCAACGCGATCACCCCCGACGATATCGAATCCTTCCTCCAGATCGCAAAACTCGTGTTTTTGCTCGATGACCCACAATTCAACCTCCCCGCCGAAGAGAGATTGCGCGCGAACATTCTCGGGAAACGGCCCGAAGTGTCGGGCGCGCTCCGTCAATCGGTGGGTGAACTGCTTGTCCTGCTTGCACTTTATGGCAATCGCCTGATTGGCGCGCGGTTGGGAAGTATTGCTTCGTGTATCGACGGCCTCGTCGGCAAAGTTCTCAAGGGCGCGGATGCGCGGGCTTGGTTGAGCCGCCAACGCGATCTCCAGCTACTCGCCGAAGCGGCTCCTGACGCGTTCCTGAGCGCCGTCGAAGCCGGGCTGAAATCGGCAAATCCGCAAATCCTCGCCATGCTCCGCCCAATCGGCACTGCACCATTCGACGGGCGGGATCGCACGGGCCTGCTTTGGGCTCTGGAGCTTGTCGCGTGGAACCACGATCATTTCGGTCGGGCATTTGCCATTTTGGGAAGGTTGAGCGAAGTCGCGATCGACGACAATTGGATGAACAAGCCCGAAAATTCGTTGGGTTCTCCCGTGCGATTCTGGTGGCCTCAAACGGCAGCACCGCTCGAAGATCGACTCCGCAAGATCGAGGCATTCGCACGAACCGGCTCAAATGCCGCCTGGAAGCTGCTGATGGCGCAGTTAAGCAACCACGGTATGCCCCAAAGAGGGGGAATGGTTACGACGGTTACCACCGTGAATAATTAGGCGTAACGGCCAGTCGCCTCTTCAGAATCACTCTAAACAACGCCGCTGCTCGCAGCGGGAGGATTCAGGATTCAAAAGATTCTAGTTCCGAGAAAAATTACGACGTGATTACAGCGCAGTATGCTAGACTATCTGACCGCGTGGGGGACTTTGGCTGACTGGTTGGGGGCTAAAACCTGTCCGATTGGGGGAGCATTCCTGACCATGCGGGGCGTTCCTGACCACTTGGGGGAGCTCGCACGCGGATCGGGTAAACGGCTCTTTCTGGGGTAGGAGATAAGGAACAGCGTCTGAAATTGCCGGTATCGTGTGTCTTCGCAAGTGAACCCAGCAACTCCGGCGAACCCCGGGCGCATATGATGGGTCAGTGGACATATCATCCTGACCGTTTGGGGGCTGTGGGGGGGGGCAATAGTTCCCTGACCTGACCTGACTTGACGAAACAGGTCAGGTCAGGCAAGAATGATTTTCCCGTTGTCTGATTCTGATCGTCATATCGCATGGAACCGGAAGATAGCGATAGTGTTGCCGTAGTCGAGGATGAAGCCGTGGAGGCTTTGCCTGGTCGTGCGATGCGAGTGGCAGCCGCTCTTCGAGCTAAAGGCGGTGACGAGTTTGCCAAGCCAGGCAGTATCATTGAGGTTAAATTCGTCAAAGGCGAATCGCTAAGCCTAACGGCATCTCGGTTGCTTGCTTTGATGATCCTTGCTGCTGGCGGTGATGCTTGGGAAGACAAGCCGCACCGGATGCGCAAGGCCGATATCCGCCGGGGGCACAAGGGAAACGAGCGGATCACCGATATGCTGCAGGAACTGCATCGGACGCTTTTTGCGATCGACGACAAGTCCTGGCGGGGAAAGAAGGCGACGACGTTGTTTTCGCTGATCTCTCGATCGCGCGAGGAAACCGAGGAGGAGGGGGGAGAAGCCGGGTGGATCGAATGGGAATTCACGCCTGACGCGCGCAAGCTGATCCAAGCGTCAGAAACCTACGCCGTCCTGAACCGGCAAGCTGTTCTTAGCTTTCGTTCGAATTACGCGCTGCGACTTTACGAGCTTGGTGCATTACGATTGCATCGACGCCAAGCAACATGGCGTGGTGACATGACCGCGTTGCGAGCAGCGTTGGGTGTGCCACCAGAGGTGTATACTGACTTTGCCCAGCTTCGAAGGAAGGTTCTCGAAAAGGCTAAGGCTGAGATTGATCAGCTCGCTCATTTTCGCGTCGAGTGGCGTGAGATCCGCCAAGGTCGAAGGGTTGCTGAAATAGAGTTTCGTTTCGAGCCCAAGGACGCACCTGAGTTGATTGCAACCGTTGACGAATTGGAGCGGCATTCGGGAGGCCGCAAACACCGGCGAGACGGCTCGGTCGAGGCGGTAAGCCTTGCGCCCCCGGCGTTGCCGGGGGTGAAACCGGTGCGGGTTTTGAAGGCAGCGGGTGATAGCTTTCCGTCGGGTTCTATAAGATTCGGCGCTGAGCAACTGGCAGCGATAGCACGGCGCAGTGGGGGTGGTTGGGACATTGACCTTATCGCTGATGGATTTCGGACACAGATGGGCGATCGGCTCCAGAAGCTTCGCGGTCCTAAATTGATCTCCTCGTGGACTGGCTTTTGTGAGGGCTGGGTGACCCGCCGAGGGCGAGCGCAGTAAAAATTGCACGCGTGCAATTTCGGCACCCCCCCCCACCGAGTCAGGTCAGGCACCTGTAAACTCAGCAGTGGGACAAAATGATCGTCGAACTTTCGAAATCGTCAAAATAATTGACAAAAAAGCGCAAGTGAGTGCAACTAGCCCGAGATTTCAAAAGGTGGGCCTATGTCAGCTGCTCTGGATATCGATGGCGCTCAGGATCTGGTCTCGGTTGCGACATTGGCCGCTCGGGCATCATCGGTCCTTGAACGACTGCGAGATTCCGCTCGAAGTGCGCGCGCCCATGATCGGCGCGAGCCTACCTTCACGATCAGCAAAGCGGCCGAACTCGTCGGTCGGACCTCTGCAGCGATCAGGGACGCAGAGAAGGATGGACGGTTGCCGGAACCTGTCCGGGGCGAGAACAACCGGCGTGAGCGATACACGCTCGCACAGATCAACGACATGCGCGGCGTATTTGGAACTCGCCCTTATCGAAGCGCCGAGGATCCATGTTGTGTGGTGGCTGTCCAGAATTTCAAAGGCGGTGTGGGTAAGTCGACGGTAGCCGTTCATCTTGCCCAGTATCTTGCCATACGAGGTTATCGGGTGGCGCTGATCGACTGCGACAGCCAGGCATCCGCAACCACGCTCTTCGGCTACGTCCCCGATCTCGATCTTACCGAAGACGACACACTGTATCCGTATCTGCGCGAGGAAGAACGAACGTCGCTCGACTACGCGCTCCGGAAGACACATTTCGACGGGCTCGAGCTCATCCCAGCCAACCTGCGGCTCTTCCAATCCGAGTATGAACTGGCTGCGCGCATGGCGCGAAGCAGCGGCGCGTTGCTCGACCGCCTGCGGCAAGGGATCGACAGTATCTCGGATCGGTTTGATGTCGTTGTCATGGACCCGCCGCCCGCGCTTGGCGCAATCTCGTTGTCTGTCCTTCGTGCTGCCAACGCGTTGATCGTGCCAGTTCCCCCGACCGTGATGGATTTCTCTTCGACGGCGGCGTTTTTGTCTATGCTCGACGAGACGATTGAGCAACTTGCGGAGCGCGGACTTGCTCCAGAGCTACAATTTTTGCGATTTGTTGCGTCGAAGGTCGATGAGAATAAGTCGATGCAAAAGGAATTGCTCAACCTCATGCGAACCCTGTTCGGTCACGCGATGATTCGGACACCGCTTAAGGATTCTGCAGAAATCGACAATGCGACGGCGCGATTGATGACGGTCTACGAACTTGACGGGCCAGCCACGAGCTCGCAGGTTCGAAACCGTTGCTTGGCGTATCTCGACGGTGTGAATCAGGAAATCGAGGTAGACGTCCGATCGATGTGGCCGAGCCATCGGGCACGGCTACGCCAGGAGGCGCTGGCGTGAAGCAACGAAATTGCACGCGTGCAATTCTGAATAAAGGGAGGGCCGCATGAGCGGTAAGAACAGTGGCTTCGCGGCTGATTTGGCCGCTGGAATCGACCTCACTACCGAGGCGGCGCCGCGGCGTAGCGGTATCGCAGCAAATGTCCTCACAGGCCGCAGTAACCGTATCGCCGAGCTTGCGTCAGGCGCTGTTGTCACGCGAACGCACGAGCTGGTCGACCCAGCGCGTTGCCGAATGTGGGCGGGCCATAATCGCGAATATGCACTGCTCAACGAACAACGTTGTGCTGACCTGATCGAGAGCATCAAGGCGCAGGGTCGGCAGGAAATTCCAGCGATCGTCCGTCGTGTGGCTGGTGATCCCGAGATTGATTTCGAGGTGATTTGCGGCGCCCGACGGCACTGGACAATTAGTTGGTTGCGCGCACACAACTACCCCGACTTTAAGTTCCTGATCGACATCCGAGAGATGGGTGACGAGGAGGCCTTCCGCCTTGCTGATATAGAAAATCGGGCTCGAGACGATCTCACCGATCTTGAACGTGCGCGTGATTACCTCCGGGCACTGGACGCTTATTATGACGGCCGCCAGAAGACCATGGCTGAGCGGATCAAGGTCAGCGAAAGCTGGCTGACGCGCTATCTCGACCTCGCTCGCTTGCCAGCCGAATTGATGGCCGCTTTCCCTGAGCCGCAGCAACTGGGGATTCGCAACGTCATCGCATTGAAGCCGCTCCTGAAGCCCGAAGACAAACGCGCTAAGGTTTTCAAGCAAGCCGCTTCCCTCGGGCGCGCCCAAGCCGAAGCAGGGCAGGTAATGCCAATCCTCGATGTCATTCGAGCGCTGACGATCGCTGGAGACGCCCCCAAGAAGTCAGGAACCCCCAAGAAGTCAGGTTTGGTGCAGACGGTTTCCAGTGCGACCGGAAAAGCCGTGCTTCGCGTCGAGGGTGCCGATCGTAAGGGAGTTCGCTTGACGCTCCTCAATAACGGTGGTGCTTCTCGTGAGGATGCCGAAAAGGCTATCCAAGAAGTGCTGGACGCCCACTGGGCCTGAGTACTCGTTGGTTACCGCAAGAAGCTAGATGAATGACATCTAGCGATCGGATCACGTCACCGGGGCTCTCTCAATGCTCGGCGGCGTGACCCAAACCGTCGATACCAAAGTTAGCCAACATTGTGTCCAGTTCGGCCATCTCTTGGTCAAACTCGGCAAGCGCGGGCTCAAGGTTGGCGACATATTTGGGTGGAACTAAAGGGCGCCCTATCGGGCGATGTACAAATCCAAAGGTAACCGCGAGATCCCTCGTCATGTAGGCCCGCCATGCCTGACGACCGCTCACCTCGATCAGCAGTCGCGCGTTTTCAGCACGGTTCAGCAGCTTGCCCGCGCCAGAGATTGTCACGTCCAACCGCTGCGCAACCAGGCGTGGACTGACGACTGGCACAAACTGAAGAAGGGCTAACAGCTCAAGGAGCTTTCCTGGCCGGTGTGCGGCTTGAATTGCCACAGCAGAGCGCAACCGGTCGTCCTCTAGCGCCTGAAGCCGCTCCAGCCCTTTCTCGGCATGATCGGTGAGGGCGCGCAGGCTACGAATGATAAGCGCCTGCGGATCGCGCGGAGTGAGGCGGAGCGCCCTGTCACCGATGACGAGGCATGGGAGCATTGCATGGGTGATATTCATCGATCGCAGGAGGGCAGGGACGGTGAGCCAGGGCGTGATGGTGGCATCCGCCCTGGCATGACGAGCGACGACCTCTAAGGCGCGTAGCAAGGCCGGGCGTTGGTTCCAGTCTTCGGCCACATCAGTCGGTATTGCTGCCACGTCCCGCCAATAATGTGCTTCCCGTTGCCTTAGCCTACCTTGCCAAGCTGAAAGATCGCCCGGATCATCGAGATGGGTCGGCATTGCGGGTCGTCCTGGCAATTTGACCCCGCATTCTCGGCTGTAAATATCGATTTCGTCAATTTCTGCGGACTGGCCCCTGAGGGCGGTGGCATAACCCGCCCACGAAGCTCGTAGCGACCACGCTGTGGCGACGGGACTGGCGAAAACACGGGTATCCAAGCGACCAATCGACGCTGCCGCCCGCTCAAGAGCCGTGACGATCTTGGATGTCCAAACTGGCTCGGAAAGGTCGGGTATGGGGTTCGCCATGAGGCAATTATATCCCTAACGTATCCATTCCGTCTACCATGCGGGATCTAATAAGATATGCACCTATGATAATTGCACTTATCACATTTCCAT
>JBBRUU010000028.1:0-22171 GCA_038247515.1 Sphingomonadales bacterium | reverse complement strand
GGGCGTAAACTGGTTAGACGCGCAAGCTCCATGTCCAGACCCCAACCCAAGCCCTGGATTGCCCAGATCCACGCCTACGTTCCCGGCAAGTCGAAGTCGGCGAGCGGCAGGCCGCTGGTTAAGCTGTCCGCCAACGAGAACCCGCTCGGCTCCAGCCCCGCGGCGCTTGCGGCGTTGGCGCAGGCGCATGTCGCGGCCGACTATCCCGATCCCGGCGCCCGCGCCCTGCGCGAAGCAATCGCGGCAGTTCACGGGCTCGATCCTGACCGGGTCGTGTGCGGCACAGGTTCGGGCGAGCTGCTGCACTGCATGGTGCAGGCGCTCTGCGGGCCGGGGGACGAGGTGCTTGCCTCGCGCTATTCCTTCTCGCTCTACCCGCTGCTTGCGCAGAAAATCGGCGCAACGCCGGTGTTGGCGGCGGACGACGAATACGCGGCGAGCGTCGACAACCTGCTGGCCGCGGTCACCGAGCAGACCCGTGTGGTGCTGCTCGACAACCCCAACAACCCGGTCGGCACCTTCTTGCCGCCCGGCGAAGTCGCTCGCCTCCACGCGGGCCTGCCCTCCAATGTGCTGCTGGTGGTCGACGAGGCATACGGCGAATATGTCGATCCCGCCCACCAGCGCGCGGGCTTCGAACTGGCTGCGGCGCACGAGAACGTGCTGGTCAGCCGCACCTTCTCCAAGGCCTACGGTCTCGCCGCCGAGCGAGTCGGCTGGGTGACCGGCGCGCCGCACCTGATCGACCTCGTCAACCGGATGCGCGGGGCCTTCAATGTCTCGGTAAGCGGGCAGAAATCCGCGATTGCGGCGCTGGGCGATCAGGACTTTGTCGCGGCCGCGCGCGAGCACAATGCGCGCGAGCGCGCCCGGCTCGCCGAAGCGATCGCGATGCTCGGCAACCACGGCATCTCGGCCTGCCCGAGCCAAGCCAACTTCCTGCTCGTCCATTTCGAGGGCGCGGTGACGGCGGCCCACGCGCTCGAGGCGCTGTCCGAGGCGGGCTACGCCGTGCGCCATCTGCCATCGCAGGGCCTGCCGAATGCCTTGCGGATCACGATCGGCAAGACCGAGGACATGACCCGCGTCATCGCGTGCCTTCGCGCGCTTTGCGGGGAAGCGGTGTGAGCGTGCGCTCCGTCGCGATCATCGGGCTCGGGCTGCTCGGCGGGTCGATCGGGCTTGCCGTGAAGGCGCGCGGGCTGGACATCGCCACCACCGGCTGGGACCGCGATCCTTCCGTGCGGGAGCGGGCTACGGGGCGCGGCCTTGTGGACACGGTCTGCGAGCGCGCCGAGGATGCCGTGGCGGGCGCAGACCTCGTGATCCTGTGCGTCCCCGTCGGCGCGATGGGCGATGCGGCGCGAGCAATCGCGCCCGGCCTTGAGCCCCGCGCGATCGTGAGCGATGTTGGCTCGTCCAAGGCCGCGGTTGCCGAGGCGCTCGCCGCCGCGCTCCCCGGCGCTTGCATCATCCCCGCGCACCCTGTCGCCGGGACCGAGCAAAGCGGACCGGAAGCGGGTTTTGCGACGCTGTTCGCAGGGCGCTGGTGCATCATCACCCCGCCCGAGGACGCCGACCCGGCGGCGGTCGCGGCGCTGTCGGACTTCTGGACGGCACTCGGCTCCAAGGTCGAGCTGATGGACGCAGCCCACCACGACCTGGTGCTCGCCGTCACCAGCCACATTCCGCACCTCATCGCCTACACTATTGTGGGCACCGCCAGCGATCTGGAGGACGTGACCCAGAGCGAGGTGATCAAGTATTCCGCCGGGGGCTTCCGCGATTTCACCCGTATCGCCGCCTCCGATCCGGTCATGTGGCGCGACGTGTTCCTGACCAACAAGGGCGCCGTGCTCGAAATGCTTGGCCGCTTCACCGAGGACCTCACCGCGCTGCAACGCGCGATCCGTTCGGGCGACGGGGACACACTGTTCGAGCTCTTCACCCGCACCCGCGCAATCCGCCGCCAAGTGGTGGAACAGGGTCAGGATGATGAGCGGCCCGACTTCGGGCGAGAACACGGGGAGTAAGCTGTAATTAGAGCGCTGATATCGGTCGGCTAGCGACCGCAAGCGCGAACGCGCGCCGCGGCTTATGCCGCAAAGCCAAGGCGGACGGACGTCCGCCGCCCGGCGTTTGGGGGCGAAAACAAACCCTAAACGTTCAGCACATTGATCGCAGCGTGCACCCGCGCCTCGACCTCTTCGCGCGGGAGCCCAGCGGGGATTGTCTCGCCAACCTTGTAGGTGATGCGGCCCGGTCGCTTCACCACATGGTGGTAGGTCGGGGCGCTATCGACCGCGATGGGCACAACCGGCAGCTTCAGCAGTTTGTAAAGCCCGGCAAACCCCGCCTGCAAACCGGGCTGCGTTCCGCAAGCGACCCGCGTGCCTTCCGGAAAGATCACCAGCGGGCGCCCCTCGTCCACGCGCTGTTTCGCCAGCGCCAGCATTTCTCGCAAGGTCTTGGCGCCCTTGCCGCGCGCCACCGGGATCAGGCCATAGATCAGCGCCGAATAGCCCCAGCCTGGGATGCTGAACAGCTCCTGCTTGGCAAACACGGCCGGATGGTTGAACAATCGCGGGGTATCGATCGCCTCGAAAAAGCTTTCGTGCTTGACCGCGATGAGCACCGGCGGCGCCGGGATCACCCCGTCGAGCACCACTTCAATCCCGAGCACATTCTGCGTGCACCACAGGTGCCACCCGCCCCACTTGGCCACAATCGGAGCCAGCCACGCTTTGCGGGCGATAACCGCCACCACCGAAGCGCCAACCAGCAACACGCTGCCGCCATAGAACATCACGTAGAAGCCAAGCGATCGCAGCGCGGCGATGATCCAGCTCAAAGGTCCGCCAGCCCCGCCGCGCGGCTGGCGATCAGCTTGTGATATTCGAGGAACAGCGTCCTGAGGTTGGGCTGCGAGGGTACAGCGTCGCGGATCACCGTGACGGTGCCGGGCAGCGTCCGGTCAAGCTCGCCCGCGGCGCGGCGCATGTGCCAGTCGGTGGTCACCAGCCGCAACGAGCGCACTTCGTTTTGCGCCACCCACTTGGCGGTCTCGGCGGCGTTGGAGCGGGTGTCGACCGCGGCAAAGCCCAAGGTGATACAACAGGCCATCTCGCGCGGGCTAACGCCGAACTCGGCGGCGAATTCCTGCGGGCGGACCTCGGGGTCGACGCCGCTGACCAGCATGCGCTTGGCCTCACCGGAACCGAGCACGGCCAGCCCGCGGGCGATCCGCCCCGGCCCGCCAGTGGGGACGATCACCGCGTCGGTTGTCACGCCATCCTCCGCAGGCGGCGGCAAGGCGACGACAAACCACAGGAAGCCGATTGCCCAGACGAGGAAGAGGAGAGAAAGCGCGCGACGGATCATTGCTGCGGGCCTTAGAGCCTGTCTTGGCGAGGGGGAAGCGTTGTCGTCACGTCATGGGTGTCTCAGCGCAGGGTGGCTGTACCTACGGCATGTCGCGCAGGGCCAGCGCAATGGTGATCCGCGCAGTGGCCAGCGCGAGCAACACGCCGGCCAGCGGAATGGCGGCGATCGCCAGCCAGTCGGTGAGCATCAGCCCGCCACCGCTCACCATGCCGCTGTCGAGCGCGGCGAACTGCCGGCCGAGCAGCCACACTGCGCCCACGCCTGCCAGCCCGCCGACCACCGCGCCGAACGCCGCTTCGCGCACTACATCGCGCAGGAACACCGAGGCGATCTGGCGCTGGCTGGCGCCCAACAGGTGCATGATCTCGACCGTCTCGCGCGCCGCAGCAAAAGCGTTGCGCGCCGACAGCCACACCGCCGCCGCTGTCGCCAGTGCGACGAGGGCAATCAGGCCGAAGGCGAGGTATTGCAGGGCCGTGAGGGCATCCTGGACCGGGCGCAGCCAGTCGCCCTGCGCATCGACCCGCGCGCCCGGAACCTCAGCTGCTAGCGCTGTCTCGATCCGCGCGATCTCGGCCGGGCCGGCGCGGCCCGTCAGTTCGACGTCGATCAATGCGGGGATCGGCACATCGCCGCTCGCCGCGCCTTCACCGAGCCACGGTTCGAGCATTGCGGTGAGCTCCGCCTCGGGCACCAGCCGGACGGCCTGCACGCCCTCGATTGCGGTCAGCACCTTGACCGCCGCCGCGCCGCGCGCCGCGCGCAGGTCGGGATTGGGCTCGATCACCTGCACGCTCACCGCGCGCGACAGCCCGGCATTGGCGCTGGTCGCAAGGTTACGCAGCGCAAGCCCGCCGGCGGCCGCGATCACCACCAGCGCGATGAGGATTGCGATCACCCAGGGGATCGGCCCGGTAAGCCGCGTCGGCGGGAGGAGCCGCGCCGCCGCCCGTCCGCGCGGGCGCTCGGGCAGGCGCTCGGCCTCCTTGCTGTCGGATGCGGCGGGAAGCGGGGGGAGAGTGCTCATGCGCTCCCGGCCCCGCTCCCGCTGACGCTCCCGGCCCCGCTCCCGCTGACGCCCGAATCCCGCGGCGGATAGCGCAGCGCGCCGGTGGGATCGGAAAGCTGGCCCTTGTGCAGCCGCATGATCAGCGAATCCGGCACCTTCTTGAGGAGGTGCACATCGTGGGTCGCCACCACCACTGTCGTCCCGACGCGGTGGTTGAGCGCTTCGAACAGGCGCAGTAATTTCTGCGCCATGTCGGGGTCAACGTTGCCGGTCGGCTCGTCGGCGATCAGCATCTTGGGCCGCGCGATCACCGCGCGGGCAATGGCAACACGCTGTTGCTCGCCGCCCGAGAGCGTCGGCGGCACCGCATGGGCACGGTGCGAAAGGCCCACCCAGTCGAGCATATCGCCGACCGCCTTGACCACCTTCTTCTCCTCGGTCCCCGCAAGCCGAAGGGGCAGAGCAACATTGTCGAAGGCGGTGAGATAGGGGACCAGCCGGAAGTTCTGGAACACCACCCCGAGCCGCCGCCGCAGTTCTGGCAGGCGGCTCTGCGGCATGGTCACGAGGTCCTGCCCGAACATCCGGATCGCCCCGCGCGAGGGGCGCTGGGCGAGGTAGAGCATTTTGAGCAGGCTGGTCTTGCCCGCCCCGCTCGCCCCGGTGAGGAAGTAGAAGCTGCCGGGGAAGAGCGTGAAGCTGAGATTGCTCAGCACCTCGGGATCGGTGCCGTAGCGCAGCCCGACATTGTCGAATTTGACGTGCCCCTCAAGACGATCACTCATCGGGCAGGCCTATCAGGGGGGCAGGCGGCGGGAAAGCCGCAGATCGCGTAACTTGCACCGGGAATGGCCGATTTTCGCCCCGCAATGTGGAAAACAGGAGGTAAATGGGCTGCGCGGCGGTGCTTGCTCTTGTGTGCAGGGACGCGAAGACTATCACGAAATGCGACATGATCATCGCATGCCCAGCCTGCGGCACCCGTTACGCCGTGCCCGATGCCGCCATCGGCAGCGATGGGCGCACCGTGCGCTGCGCCAAGTGCAAGCACAGCTGGTTCCAAGACGCGGGCGAGGCCGTGACGGCCGCCGCGCCGACACGTGCACCAGCAACGGCACCGCCGCCGGCGCCTGCTCCCGCACCCAGGGCCGAACCGACCCCGGCACGTGCGGCTGCAACGCCGCCGCTCGCCTCGGCAGCGCCCGCCCCGGCATCGCCCGCGCCCGAGCCGCGGCCTTCGGTAAGCCACTGGCGCACCCCGAAGGAAGCGCCCGGGCGCGGTTATTTCCCGGAAGACGCCTCGCTGGCGGTACGCGCGCTGCGGCGCGGTCGTGACGGGCAGAACGACGCTCCGTTATCTTCTCCGCCTTCCGAGCCTGCGCCGCCGCCACCCCGGCCCGCTTTCGCCGAAACGCCCGCCGACGCCGTAGCCGATCAGGCCTTCGCCGAGGACGAGGACTATGGCGAAGATGGCGGCGGCGAGGATGACGGCGGCGAGGATGAAGGCTCGCAGTTCGAATACCGCGCGCCCTTCACCAAGCGACGTAACCCGCTGAGGATGTGGACGCTCGCTGCGCTGCTGTTCGCCGCGCTCGCAGGCGGCACGGCGTTCGCGGTCAATTACTTTGGCCTGCCCGAATGGCTTCCGATCCAGCGCCCGACCTTCGGCGTCGGCCAGCCGGGGCTGGAGCTCGATTTCCCCAAGGCCCGGCAGCGCAAGGAGCCGCTTGAGAACGGCGAGGTGATCTTCAGGGTGCGCGGCACCATCACCAACACTGCCGCCGAAAGCCTCAACGTGCCCAATCTTCTCGTGGTGTTCAGCGACCGGCGCGAGCGCAACATTGGCGACTGGGTGGTTGTTCCTGCCAAGCGCCGCCTCGCCCCGGGCGAGACCGTAACGGTCACCGAAGCGATCGCCGACATCCCGCCCGGCGCCGCCGTCGCCGACCTTGGCTGGGCCCCGCGCTAAGCGCGCTTCGCGCGGCGTCGTTTAAGAGCTTGCGCAGCGCCCGGCCCCTTGCTAGGGGCGCGCTCCTACCGGCGGGGCCAGCACTTTGGCTGCTCCGACAAAACCCAAGTGCGGTCGTGGCGGAACTGGTAGACGCGCAACGTTGAGGTCGTTGTGGGCGAAAGCCCGTGGAAGTTCGAGTCTTCTCGACCGCACCAAGTATGCTTTCGCGACGCCTCGCGGTGGCCCCTTAAATCCTGAAAATTCGGCGATAAGTAGCGGCGCGTTGTCCGGTCGGATCCGCGAGGGCTTGGGGCGATTTGGGGGAGTTAGGGGGAAGCCGCTGTGCGGCGGTGGTGGGTCCGATATCGGTTCCTGGGTTCTACAACCGATCATCTGTTTTGCAGCGCTCTTGGGGTTACAGTTCGGGCAAGCTGTCTCCAATGTCTTCGACAGTATTCTGGGCCGGAATCTGGCGAACAAAAAAGACGAGTATCACAGCCAGAGCTGTCAGCACCCCGATCAACAGCCATGCATCGTTGATTGCGTCAACCAAGGCTTGTCTTTCCACTAGGGGGCGGATCATCTCCTCGGTGAATTCATCGGGCGGGATGCCGATCTGTTCGATGAAAGCATCGCGGGGAATGCCGATCCGGACCGCTGTTTCGATGTTGCCGGCTTTCAATTGTTCGGCGATTTGTGAGCCATAGGTTGCGGCGCGGCTGAAAATCGTCGTGTCTATCAGAGCAAGGCCGATCGCTCCGCCCAGGTTGCGCATCAGATTGAACAGACCGCTGCCGTCCGCCACCAGTTCGGGCGACAATCTGCCCAAGGCCATCCGCGTCGGGGGCAGCAGACAGAACATGGTCGCAACGCCCCGCAAGATCTGCGGCAAAAGCATTTCTGTAAAATCGGTGTCGGCGGTCTGGTTCGTGCTCATCAGCAGGCCGGCCGCAAACAGGACGAAGCCGAACACGGTCAAACTGCGCGCGCCAACGCGCTGCTCGAGATAGACGGCGACGGGCGCGGCGATGAGCTGGGCGATACCGGTGACAAGCATGATCTCGCCAATGCGAAGCGCATCATGTTCGCGCACCAGGCCAAGAAAGAAGGGCATGAGATAGGTCGAGCCGAACAATCCGAAACCGAGAATAAAGCTCAGCGCGCAGCCGATCGCAAAGTTGCGATCCGTAAAGCACCGCAATTCGACCAAGGGGGCGGACGACCGGGCCGTGCGCCAGACGAACCATGCCGAGCACACGGCAAAACCCACCAGCAGCGCGGCCACGTTTGTCGAGAGCCAGCCATCGGTCGGCGCATCTTTCAGGCCGATCTGAAGCGCGGTCAGTCCAACTGCCAGAAGGATCAGCGCAGCCGCATCGACCGATCTGACGGAGCGCATATTGCTTGCCGGACCGCTAAGCGTGATGGCCGCCCCTACCGCAGCCAGAATGCCCGGCGCGATGTTGATCCGGAACAGCCAGTGCCAAGAATATGTTTCGGTGATCCAGCCCCCCACAATCGGGCCGACCGTTGGCGCAAAGACTGCGGCAACCCCGGCAATCGTGGTAGCAATTCCCTGTGAACGCTGCGGAAACAGTAGGAACACCGCAGAAAACACCGCCGGGATCAAAGTGCCCCCGGCAAAGCCTTGGACGATCCGCCACGCGATCAGCGACGTGAAGGTCTGGCTCTCGGCGCAGCCAATCGATGCGATGGTGAACACCGCAACAGCCGACACGAACAGCCAGCGCATCCCCCACTTCGCGGTCAGGAAACCGGTCAGCGGGATCGCCACAATTTCTGCGGTGAGATAGGCGGTCTGGATCCAGATCATCTGGTCAGTGCCGATATCCAACGCGCTCTGGATCGTGGGCAGGGATGTCGCAACGATCTGAATATCGAGGATCGCCATGAACATGCCAACGCACATGAACATGAAGCCGGCCCAAGTTTGCAGACTTGCCTCGGGTATTTCGTTTGCGTTCATCAGATGCAAGCTAGCCGAAGACCCACGCGCTGACTAAAGGAAACTTGGCTTTCCGTTTTCGGACCGGCGTCGCCTTGATTGGCGGAACAATGCCTGCACGGTGCGGTTCTCTTCAAAGTTAAAACCAGATTGCCGGCCGAGCGGCTGATGTGAGGCTCCCTTAATGAATCCGGTAAGCATCCACTCCTTAGCTACAGCGACGCCGCTGAATATTCTCGATCAGACGACAGGTGCGCAGGTCGCAGAGCAGTTGCTAGGCGGGGCGTTCGAGGACTTTGGCAGGCTGCGCTCGATCTACGGCAATGCCGGCATCGAATTTCGTCAGTTAGCCCGCCCGGTAGAATGGTACATGCAACCGCGCAGCATCGTCGAGCGCACTCAGGTTTATCTTGAGGTAGCGCTCGATCTGTTTGTCGAAGCGGCCGACAAAGCTCTGGCTGAGGCAGGGATTGCAGCAGACGAGGTGGACGTCATCGTCACCGTCTCGTCCACCGGCATTGCCACGCCGAGCCTAGAGGCGCGCGCCATGGGCCGGATGGGATTCCGCAGCGATGTTTCAAGAGTCCCGGTGTTCGGCCTCGGCTGTGCCGGCGGCGTATCGGGACTGGGCCTGGCCGCAAAGCTGGCGCAGGTGGGCAAGGGTGCCACAGTATTGTTCGTCACGGTCGAACTGTGCAGCCTTGCTCTCAGGACCGAGAATGTGGGCAAGGCGGATATTGTTTCGACCGCGCTGTTCGGTGACGGCGCCGCCGCCTGCGTGATCCGCCCCGGCAAGGAAGGCTTCACGCAGATTGCCGGCAGCGCCGAAAAGACCTGGTCCGATACGCTCGACATCATGGGCTGGCAGATGGAACCAGCCGGATTGGGCGTCATTCTCAACCGTGCCATTCCCACCTTCGCCCGCAAGGAATTTCGCGGAGCGGTCGAAGAAATGCTGACCCCTCAGGATGTGCAGATCGGCGAGGTGGATCGCTTCATCTGTCATCCCGGCGGCGCAAAGGTCGTCGATGCGATCGAGACCGCGCTCTCCCTGCCGCAGGGGAGCCTCAATGATGAACGCGAGGTGTTGCGTTTGCACGGCAACATGTCTGCGCCCACTGTGCTGTTCGTGCTGGACCGCGTGCGCAAGGATGCGCTGCCGCCGCTGTCGGTGATGGCCGCTCTCGGCCCCGGTTTCACAGCCAGCACCGTAACCCTGCGGAGCGCGGCATGACCTTGCCTTATGCGATCATGATATTCGTCACACTGCAGCGGATTTCCGAACTTGTTATCGCGCAAAGCAACACGAAAGCACTAGTCGCGCGCGGGGCTGCCGAATTCGGGCGATCGCATTATCCGGTGATGGTTCTGATGCACGCCTCGTGGCTGGCCGTTTTATGGGCAAGCGTTGGCGGCGCATCGGTCAATGTGCCGTTGCTGGCGATATTCGCAGTCTTGCAAGTCATGCGCGTGTGGGTGCTGGCGACACTGGGACGGCGCTGGACGACGCGCATCATCGTCCCGCAAGGTGAGCCGCCGATCACGAGCGGACCGTTCCGCTTGATGCGCCATCCCAACTATTTCGTGGTCATCGCCGAAATCGCAGTGTTGCCGCTGATGTTCGGCCTCGTCTGGGTGGCGGTGCTATACACCGCGCTTAATGCTGCGATGTTGTGGGTGCGGATCCGCGCGGAAAATGCCGCCTACTCCGATGCTGCGGCCTGACCTTGCGCCGGGCGCCGGGCCGAGGTTTCGCGCTCGGCTTTGATCTTGAGCATCGCCGATTTGCAGACCGGCGATGTCTTCTCGATATTCCTGATCATGCACGCCTCGACCTTTTTACGGCTCAGGGATTTCATCTCGGCAGGACAAAGGATGCGCGCTTCTTTCACGCAGGCTTTTTTGCCCAGATCGGGCGCCGCAAGGGCCGAACCGCTCATCGCAACCGATGTGAC
This sequence comes from Sphingomonadales bacterium, assembly GCA_038247515.1. Lineage (GTDB taxonomy): Bacteria > Pseudomonadota > Alphaproteobacteria > Sphingomonadales > Sphingomonadaceae > Erythrobacter. Next base: position 11,906 of record JBBRUU010000028.1, on the reverse strand, counting down.
AATCGCTCCGATGCCTAGCGCGACACCGCCAATTCCGTGTCGTTTCATGCTCGTAAAAATCCCCTGACGGTTTGACATTGTTTTGATCAACTACCCAGATCGGGTTGAACCATCGGTGAATGTCGGGGTCAAGCCGCGCCGTCCCCATTACGGCGACTGGTTGGCCCCCACCGCGGCGAAATTCTGCTGCGCGGGTGGAGCGCCGATTGGAACGGAGTCTCAACCGCCGCTCGCGTTGAGCCTCGAACTCGCGTTCAGATCCGGTATTTACCTTATAGCGTTGTCGTTAGCCGGAGTGATTTGCTTGCTGCGAACCGCCGTCTTCATATATATTATTGATATTATTCAATAAATATAGTGGGTCGACCGGTGCCGCAGCGCGATGGCCTTCCCGCTGGAGCCACGCAATCAACCAATTGTTTACCATCATTAGTTAACGCAGCCCTAGGCGATAACCGAAAGACACTGGGGCACAGTTTTGGCGCGCATCTTGTTAGCAGAAGCAGATGAATATGCCGGCGAAACCATCGCCTCGTGTCTTGAGCGGAACGGGCACGAAATCATCGGGAAAGACAATGGCGAGGAAGCCATTATGGCGATCATGCGCCACGCTCCGCAGCTTATTCTGACCGAAATTATGCTGCCGATGCGTTCCGGCTTCGAGATCCTCGGCGCCGTCCGGGGCCTGGGCCTGATGGCGAGCATGCCGGTGATCTTCGTCACTGCGAACGCCTCCGAACGCGAGATGGACCGAGCGCTTGCCGCAGGCATCAGCGATTACATCGTGAAGCCCTTCCACTTGCGCGAACTGGCCTTGCGGGTTGATCTGGCCCTCGGGCGGCGCGAGGCAGCCTTGGCTGCGGACAAGGCTGGGGCCAAGGCTGGGGCCAAGGCTGGGGCCAAGGCTGGGATCGCGGGCTCGGGCTCGGGCTCGGGCTCGGGTTTGCTGCGTGCCTCGGGCATGGCGGTGGCCGCATGAAACCGCGGCCCTATTGCTTGCGCGGAGCTTTTGCCGGTCCGGTTGCCGCGCTCGGTCTTGCGGTAGCCGGCGGCACCTGCGCCAACGCGCAAACCGCCCCGCCCCAACCTGCACCCGAGCCGCCGTCTGCGCCGCCCTCCGCTCCGACCGCTGACCGTCCGGCCATCAAGTCGGTGTTCGCCTCCGGCGCGATTTCCTTCGTGGAATTGCGAGGGCAGGACCAGGGCTGGTCGCTTGCCAGCGCCGGCGCGGCCTTCAATACCTCTGCGACCGGCGTGACGACCGCCGAAGTGCAGCGCACCGCGCGCCCAGGCCTCGAAAACCTGCGCGGCGCCTTGCGCCATGACGAACAGCTGTCGAAAGACACCAGCGTCTATGTTCAGGCCTCGGCGAGCAGCGGCGATCCGCTGCGCGAAGACTGGGGCGCAAACGCAGGCATCGTCCAGCGGATCAGCGCCCAATTGCAACTCACCCTCGACGCCCGAGCCGCGCGCTATTCGACGCCCGATCCCGCCGCTCTGCGCCCCGGTTTCGTCGGCCTTGCGATCACTCCAGGCGTTGTCCTGACGCCGCGGGGCACCCCGCTCGAATTTTCCGCACAGGCGATCGTGCTGCGTAACGAGAGCAAGGACTGGCAGGTCGGCGGGGCAGTGCGGGCGATCTATTACACAGGTGACCGGGACTTCTTTGTGGCCGGCGCATCGCGCTACCCCGAGAACGAACTGGGCGTGGTGCGGCGACTGAGCTCGTTTTTCGTGGGGATGCGGCGCGAGCTGGGACAAGGGATCGGCCTGAGGTTCACGGCGGAACACGCCCGGCTCGAAGGCACCTGGACGGCCCGCACGCTCAGCGTCGGCCTCGAAAAGCGGTTCTGAAGAGCGCGCGCACCCACCAATGTCGTCGTTCTGGACCATGATCGAGGGCTTGCCGCCCTTGCAGCTCCCGGCGGGGCCGGCCGCTGTCATGATCGAGGGCTTGCCGCCCTTGCAGCTCCCGGCGGGGCCGGCCGCTGCCATGGTCGGCGGCTGCGCGCTGCTGGCGGCGATCTGCGTGTGGTTGCTGGTGCGGCGCCTTGTGGCCGCATCGCGGCAGCGTACGAGCCATGCAGCCAACCTGTTCGCGGTGCGCGAATTGACCTCTTGCGTCGTTGGCGACGGCCCGGTCGATCTCGATCACCTGCGCCTCACGCTCGAGCACACACCGCTGGCGGTGATCCTGCAATTCCTGCGACTGCACCGCGGCGCGTCGCAGGCGGTGGTGATCGCGCAGGCGGAGCTTGCCGGCGTGTTCGACCTTTCGCTGAAAACGCTGGGCTGCGGGGTTGTGTCGCGTGAGATCGAGGCGCTCAAACAGCTCCAGTTCGCACGCGGGCCGCGCTTCCGGTCGGCGGTGCTGAGGCAGGCGATCCGGGGGTCGGCCCCGCTCATCAGGGTCGAGGCGCTCTACACCTTTGTCGCGATGGGCAGCACGCCATCGGAGGTGGCGCTTGCTGCGTGGATCGACGACACCGGCCCCGGTTTGTCGCCGCGACACCTCGCCCTGTTCCAGCTGATCGCCGATCGCCTGCCGGGCGCTTTGCCGCATCTGGCACGGCTTGTCGCAAACCGCGCATTTCAGGAACAGTTCGCCGTGCTCGCCGTCCAGCACGAACACCTGTACCATCCGCTCCCCTTGATGGGAGCCGCAGCCCGTCTGCGCGCGCCGCTCGCACCCTCGTTGAGGGCCGCGTGATGCTGGCGCAAATCCAGCCCCTCGCCCCGCTGGGTCTGGCCATCTACGAAGCGCTCGTGGCGATCTGCATCGTGGTCGTGGTGCTGCGCAACGGCTGGGCGGTGATCCAGCTTGTGGTTGCCCTGTTGGCGACCCGGCGCGAGGCCCAGCCGACCAGAGACGCCTTCGATCTGTGGCAGCGCACCGAGACGCGTGCCCCGCGGATTTCGGTCATCGCGCCGGCCTTCAACGAGGAATTGTCGATTGCGCAAAGCATTCGCTCGCTGCTGTCACTGCAATATCCCGATCTCGAGGTGATCGTCGTCAACGACGGTTCGAAAGACCGGACGATGGCAATCCTGCACGACGAATTCGCGCTGGTCCCGGTCGAGCGCGAGATCGACAGGGCGCTTCACACCACGCGCGTCGCGGGGTGCTACGCTTCGCGCAATCACGACAACCTGCTGGTCGTCGACAAAGAGAACGGGCGCAAGGCCGACGCCACCAACGCTGGCATCAGCTACTCGACCGGCGAACTCATTTGCATCATCGATGCCGACTCGGTGATCGATCCCGAAGGACTGCTGCGCGCAGTCCAGCCGTTCATCGAAGGAGACGGCACGGTGATCGCCGTGGGCGGCAGCATCCGGATCGCCAACGGCTGCACAATTCGCGACGGCCATGTCTTGGAGGTCGGCACCGGACGCGATTGGCTGCCGCTTTTCCAGACACTCGAATATTTCCGCGCCTTCCTCGGCGGCCGGGTCGCCTCGGCGCGGCTTTCGATGTTATTGCTCATATCGGGCGCCTTTGGCCTGTTCCGCCGCGATGTCCTGATCGAGGCGGGCGGCTACCAGCACGATTCGCTAGGCGAGGACCTGGAACTGCTCGTCCGCCTGCAACGCATCGCACGCGAACAAGGACGGCCGCACTCGGTCGCCTACCTGCCGGAGGTCTGCTGCTGGACCGAGGTGCCCTACAATATTGAGGGCGTTCGCAACCAGCGCACCCGCTGGCAGCAGGGCGGGCTGCAGGTGTTCTTCAAAAACCGTAAGCTGCTCTTCAATCCGCGTTACGGACGGCTCGGCATGGTCGCCATTCCGCTGCTGGCGCTCGAGGATCTGATCGGGCCGATTGTCGAGCTGCTGGGCTACCTGCTGATGATCGTCGGCCTCATCTTCGGCCTGCTCGATCCGTGGGTGGCGGTGCTCTATTTCCTGCTGACCTGCGTGTTCGGCTCGGTGATGACCGCCGGCGTGCTGATCATCGAGGAATCCCAGCCGCGCCCCGTGTTCGCCGTGCGCGATTTCGGCTGGCTGCTGATTGCGGCGGTCGCGGAGAATTTCGGCTATCGCCAGCTGATCCAGTACTACCGGCTGCGCGGCGTGGTGCACTTCCTCAGGAAGAAGACCGCCTGGGCAGCGGTGCCGCGCCTCGGTCTTGGAGCGCAACCGCCGACTTCGCCGGACATGGGGGACCGGCGCAAGGTCAACCTTTCGATCGAGGCCCGCCAGCCTGCACCCCCGCCTGCACCCCCGCCTGCGTCCTGAGCCACAAACGCCGCGCTTTTGCGGCTTGAGCTTTGCCGCATTTCGTCCGGCCAAGGCGGCCACGCAGTGACAGGGAAATCCGCATTAACGCACCGCGCCTGTTGCGCTTTGGGGCGCTGCTGCTGGCCCTTGTCCTGCCGCTCTGGCCGCTCGCCGCGCAAGGCAGCCCGCAGGAGGTGGCGGTGCCCCCTTGACGAGGCCGGGCTGGGGCCGGTCCGCAACCAGGCCGCAAAGGGGCGCATTCTCCTCACTCCGTCCCGCCCGGAACAGGACGGCATCGCATTGCGGGCGCTTTACACCGCGGCGCTCAGGACCGGACTTGGCTCGGCGCCATTGGTGAGGGGCCGCGGCAAGACCGGTAACACCCAGCTGCTCGCCTTCCGCCGGATCGGCGGCAAGATCGCGGTGCAGTTTGAAAACCCGCGGTTCCGCAACAGCAGCGGCGATCCAAGCCGGCAGAGGGCAGTGGCGAGCGATTTCGGCATCTCGACCGTGTGGATGACCGACATCGCCGAAACCCTCGCCGACGGGCGCATCGTGATCGGCATCGCGCCGTTCCTCGCGCCCGGCACGCTCGGGATTGCCTCTGCACTCAACCTTGAACAGGATTCGCCCGGCATCGGCACCCCTGCATCGCTCGGCGGCATCGCTCGGCGGCATCGCTCGGCGGTAAGGGCTTCCGGCTGGAGGACAAGCTCAGCCTCGCCGTTCCTTCATCTGTGAAGCTGCGACCTTGGCCGCCGCATCGCCTACCGCACGCTGGTGACGATGGCGCAGGTCGCCCGCCGCCCCGACACGACCCCGGAAGTCGCCGCGGCGCTCGACCAGACGCTTGAGGACATCGGGCAGCTTCTCACCAAGCCCAAGGCGAGCGGCGACTAGCGCGGCAGTGGGCGCGCCTGGGCGCTCAGCGCGGCGCGCCGACTGCTCGATGCCTCCAGCGCGAGAAGCTTGCGGCAAGCCTGCCGCGCGCGGTCAACGTGCCGCCGGGCGACCCGAACGGTGAGGACGACTGGATGGATCTGGCCAGCCTGCTTGCCGCGGCCGATTAGAACCAAGGGCGTAACCGGACGCGGCTCCGGCACGAATGCGGAGTAATCCACACAACGAGGATGCCCCGGCGATGACCCGTACCCGCACGCTTGTTTTTCTTGTTGCCGCCGCCACCGCACTCGGCGGCGCGGCGCTTGCCCTGCCCAAAAGCGCTCAGCCCGCGCCCACGCGCCGTGCCGCTCCGGCCCTCGCAGCAGCATCGGATGACAAGCCGGTGTTGATCGAGCTTTTCACCAGCCAGGGATGTTCCTCCTGCCCGCCCGCCGACAAGCTGGCCGAAACCCTCTCGCGCCAGCCCGGCCTCGTGGTGATCTCCCGGCCGGTGACCTATTGGGACCGGCTCGGCTGGAAGGATACGCTGGCGAGCGAAAGCAACACGGCGCTTCAGCAGGACTACGCACGCCGCGGCCTTGCGGGCTATAACGGGGTCTATACCCCGCAATTGGTGGTCGACGGCAGCTTCGGCGAGGTCGGATCGCAGGCGGAGAAGGTGGCCGCAGGAATCAAACGCTACGGCAGCAAGAGCGATGCGGCGATCCGCGTGGGCAAGCGCAAGGATGCAGGCTACACGGTCGACCTGAGCGGCGCGGGCATGGGTTCGGCCGAACTCGTGCTGGTTGCCGTGACGCGCCATGTGGAAGTCGTGATCGGTAGCGGCGAGAACGGCGGCCGCAAGGTGACCTATGCCAATGTGCTGCGCGCCGAGCGCAAACTTGCAGACGTCCGCGGCAGCACGGGCAGCGTCGCCATCGCGCCCGATCAGCTGAAGGTGACCGGCGCCGACCGCTATGCGCTGGTGCTGCGCAAGCCGGGCGGCGGAGCGGTGCTGGCCGCGCGCTGGCTGTCCTAGCGTGCAACCGCGTGGTCTCTGTTGGGGGGCTCTGGACATGACTGCCCAAATATGGGCAGACATGCCTGCAGGAGGTGCGACGACAAGGTTAATGGGGCGGGGCAATTACGATCTCAGCATATTCAGTGATGTGGGATGGCTGGCCAGGCAGCCCGCCGACTTCCGCGAGGAATGCTTTTCGCATGGGCGAATCGTCGCGGCGCGGCGCGGGGAGGCAATCTACCGCGAGGGCGACGCGGGGTTTAGCATTTATGGGTTGGCTTCGGGCGCGATCGCCGCGCTGATCGGCCCGCCGCGACTCGCACCGCGGATCGCCAACATCATGGGACCGGGCACGTGGTTCGGGGTGGGCCCGGTGCTGACCGGGAACCCGCGCTCGCTCGAATTTCGCGCGTTGAGCGATTGCCAACTGCTGATGGTGCCGGGATCGGCGGTCGAGCACTTGTCGAACGCCCGGCCCGAGTATGCCCGCGCGATCGGGGCGCTGGCGATCATCGGCCACAATGTCGCCAGCCGGGTCGCAGGCGAACTGCTGATCCCCTCGTCGAGCCGCCGGATCGCCGCGATCGTCCTGCGCATCGCCTCGCCCGATACCGCCGAAGCGCGGGTTGGCAGCGATGGCATCGTGGTGACCCAGTGGCAGGTCGCCGAAATGGCGAACGTCTCGCGCAACGTGGCAAACGGCGTGCTGTGCCGGCTGCGCCATGACGGGTGGATCGAGACCCGCTATGGCCGGGTGACCGTGCGCGACCGCGCGGCGCTTGCCGCTTATGCCTATGGCGAGGATTGAAGGCGATTCCAGGGGAGTCCGAGGCCCGGTTTGCCCAGGTCCAGGCACCCTCTAGAGGCGTTTAGGCCCCGGTTAGACCCCCTCTAGGCCCCTTCTAGACCCCTTACAAAACCGGTGTTTCACGTGAAACACCGGTTTTGTAAGGGGCGCGGTCAGCGGGCTGCCTGTGCCAATCGGGAACGCACCTGTGTCTCGCCAATGAGCGGCAGGAGCTCGCCCATATCGGGGCCATGATCCATGCCGGTAAGCGCCTGACGCAGGGGCATGAACAGTCCGCGGCCCTTGCGGCCCGTGGCCTCCTTGAGCGCGCCGGTGAGCATGGCCCAAGGATCCTCGCCCCATGCCAGCAGCTGTTGGGCCTCGCCGAGGAACGCCTTGTCTTCGGACGAGAATTCGGGCTGCGTTATCGGCCCGGTGACAAGCTTCCACCAGTCAGCCGCCTCGCCGATATGGGCCAGGTTGGGGCGCACCGCATGCCATCCGGCAGCGTCCATCCCCTCCGGCAGACGCGCCGCAACCGCCTCGTAAGGCAGCTGGTGGACGATACCTGCATTAAGCCGCTCGAGATCCGCTTCGTCGAACTTGGCCGGAGCCCGCCCGAAAGTCGAAAGATCGAATTGGGAAATCAACGCTTTACGATCCGCGATCGGCTCAACGGGAAGCGAAGTGCCAAGCCGCGCGAGCAACGCGATGATCGCCTCGGGCTCGATCCCGCGCTCGCGAAAAGCGTCGCAGCCGAGCGATCCGAGGCGCTTCGAAAGCTTACCTTCACGCCCCACCAATAGCGCCTCGTGCGCGAAGGCCGGGAGCACTCCTGCTGCACTAACCGACGCAGCATATCCTGCAGCATAAAGCGCGGTAAAGATCTGAATTTGAACAGCAGTATTGGAGACATGGTCCTCGCCACGCAGGACCTGCGTCACGCCCATGTCGATGTCGTCGACCGCGCTCGGCATCATGTATAGCCACGAGCCATCTGCGCGGCGGATGACCGGGTCCGAGAGCTGCGCAGCCTCGAACTTCTGCGCGCCGCGGATACCGTCGTTCCACGTGATCGGCCCGGCATGATCGAGCAGGAAACGCCAGTGCGGAGCGATACCTTCAGCCTCCTTTGCCGCCCGCTCGGCCTCGGTCAGTTTCAGCGCGGCGCGGTCATAGATAGGCGGAAGGCCGCGCGAGAGCTGGATCTTGCGCTTTACATCGAGTTCCTGCGCAGTCTCGTAACAAGGGTAAATCCGCCCTGCCGCTCGCAGGGCATCAAAGGCCGCTATGTAGCGGTCCAGCCGCGCCGACTGGCGCTCCTCGCGGTCCCATTCCAATCCGAGCCAGGTAAGGTCCCCACGGATCGCCTCGACATAGTCCTCGCGGCTGCGCTCAGCATCGGTGTCGTCAATACGCAGGATGAAGGTGCCGCCCGCCTGCCGCGCCAACATCCAGTTGTGGAGTGCAGTGCGGATGTTGCCGACATGCAGCCGGCCGGTCGGTGAAGGAGCGAAGCGGGTGATGGTCATGGGTGACGCGGTAGAGCGCAGGCACGCCTCCCGCAAGCGGTCACTGGCTGCGCAATTCGGCAGCGGCGAGCGCCAACGCGGACTCCCACAGGCGGTGTGTCCGGTCGGCGCGGATCAGCCCTGACAGCGCAGCTTCAAAGCCAGCACGGTCGCCATGCGCCGCAGCATCGACGAAGGCGCCGATGGTCGCCTCATCATGACTCATCAAGCGACAGCAAAAGCGCGAGACAGCAATATCTTCTGGCCAACTGGCACCTATCGCCTGCGCGAGGATAAGCGCCTTGGCAGCGACATCGACGCTGCCCAGCTTCGCTGCCAGCTCAGGGACAGCATCGCACCCGAGCCGGTCATGCAGCGCGATCAGCCGCAGTGCATGGAGGAAGCGATCTGCGATTGGGCCGAGTTGCTCTACCCGCGGCGGCACCGCCAGAGCGGTGATGGTGTCGCTGGAAGAGGCGGACGGAGTGCGTTGTCGGGACATGAAACCTCGCTGGTGGTGCATACTAAAGGGACGCACACAGACATAGATTTCGTGAGAATGATTTGCAATAGCGCATCGGCATCACGTCGGCCGGATGACAAAGGTATGCGCGATGTAGAGAAAAACTTCGGTCTCGCTTGCCTGCTTGAAGAACAATTCTGAATCGATCCCGCGCATCTCGACGCCGTAATCATTGCCGAACATGGCGTCATAACGTTTGGCCTCGTCCGCAATCGCCTTCACCACTGCGCCGCGATAGGCCTGCGGGTTATTGATGGCGAGATCGGTACAGGCTGTTTCGATATAGGATTGCCCGGAGTCCGGCACGGTCTTGACGAAAGCAGCGATTGCAGTGTCAACTTCGCCGACACGCGCAAACCGCTCTCCTACCGAAAGGCGCGTGAGGATTTTGACCCGCGTGGTGTCGGGGCGAGTGCCGGTTCCGAATGAAAGATTCTTGAGCGTTTGTTCGGTCAGCGGCACTTGCCGGTAATCCCCGGCGACCAGCGCGATCCCCTCTTTGGCAGCGAGGCGGATGGTTTCCTGCAGCATGGCGGTGATTTCAGCACGACAATTTCAGGATTTCGGGAATCGGAGTTGATATAGATCGGCTTGAGGAAATTATCCGCTTTGCGGGTGAGGCCGATGGCCGATTGCTGTTCATCGTAATAGTTATCATAACTACCGCGCTCATTCCGCGAACCGGTGACCACGATCAACTCTTCGCTTTGCGCAGCCAGCGGGGCAGGCATGTACAAAGCCAACACTGCAGCGGCCTGAAGCCATCTCTTTTCCAACATTTATCTTCCTGTTGGCTGCAGCCTTTCACTGTGTTGCCGCATTACAAAGCGCATGAAAAACCCCGCCAGAGCGGTTGCTCGGGCAGGGTCATTCATAGGCCCACAGGCTCAGGTGCGCGCGCGAGGGTCTTATTCCTCGCCGGCATCTTCCATATCGGCTGCGGGAGCCGAAGCTGCCATCGCAGCCATTGCCGCCTTCATCTTCTCTTCCGACCCGACGGCGTCTGCTACAGGCTCGGCTTCGCGCTGACCGGAGACAGCGAGGGCATCCTGCTGCTTCTTCCATGCGGCCTTGAGCGCGGCGTCGCGGCTGTTGGCGGTGACCCGCAAACGGTTCATGCCCGCGCCGGTACCGGCCGGGATAAGACGGCCGACGATCACGTTCTCCTTCAGACCGATCAAGGTGTCCTTCTTCCCTTCGACCGCCGCCTGCGTAAGCACGCGGGTGGTCTCCTGGAAGGAGGCTGCCGAGATGAAGCTGCGGGTCTGGAGCGACGCCTTGGTGATGCCGAGCAGAACCGGCTTGCCCTCTGCGGGCTGCTTGCCCTTGGCTAGCTTGCCGTTGATCTCGAGCATCTCCGCAAAGTCGACCTGCTCGCCGGGCAGCAAGGTCGTGTCCCCGCCGCCAGTGATCTCGACCTTCTGCAACATCTGGCGAACGATCACCTCGATGTGCTTGTCGTTGATCTTCACGCCCTGCAAGCGATAGACTTCCTGGATCTCGTCAACGAGATATTCGGCCAGTGCTTCGACGCCCATCACCTCAAGGATGTCGTGCGGGTTGGGCGATCCGGAAACCAGGGTGTCCCCCTTCTTCACGTAATCGCCTTCCTGCACGTCGATCACCTTGGTCTTAGCGATCAGGTACTCGACGGGATCGCCCTCCTCGGGGATGATCGCGATCTTGCGCTTCGCCTTGTATTCACGGACGAATTCGATCCGGCCGGAAATTTTGGCAATGACCGAGACGTCCTTGGGCATACGCGCCTCGAACAGTTCGGCCACGCGCGGAAGACCGCCGGTGATGTCGCGGGTCTTGGCGGCTTCGCGGCTGGCACGAGCGAGAATGTCGCCTGCCGCGACCGTCTGGCCATCCTCGACCGACAGGGTTGTGCCCGGAGCGAGCATGTAGCGCGCCGCTTCGGTTTCCCCGCTACCCTCGGCCAGAAGGGTCATGCGCGGACGCAGATCTTCCTTCTTCTTGCGGCCCGTCGCGCGGTTTTCGGTCACCACGCGCTGCGCGATGCCGGTGGCATCATCCATCTGTTCTTCGAGCGTGATGCCCTCGGCCAGATCCTGATACTTCACCACACCCGATTGTTCGGTGATGATCGGCAGGGTGAACGGGTCCCACTCGGCGAGACGATCCCCGATCTTGGCGTGGTCGCCGTCCCTGAACTTGATCACCGTCCCATAAGGCACCTTGTGCATCTCGCGCTCACGCCCTTCGGCGTCGATCACCGCGATCTCACCGCTGCGCGAAAGGCTCAGGATGCGGCCCATCTTGTCGGAAATGGTCTGCATCTCGCGATACTCGACGCGGCCTTCCGAAATCGCCTCGAGGTGCGAGGTCTCATTGAGCTGCGCCGCGCCGCCGATGTGGAAGGTCCGCATCGTCAACTGGGTGCCGGGCTCACCGATCGACTGCGCAGCGATAACGCCGACAGCTTCACCGATGTTGACCGGCGTCCCGCGGGCAAGGTCGCGCCCGTAGCAGGTCGCACACACGCCTTGTTCGGCCTCGCAGACCAGCGGACTGCGAATCTTCGCCGACTGCACTTCGGCCGCTTCGATGGCCTTGACCATTGCTTCGTCCAGCAAGGTCAGCTTCGGAACGATGACCTCCCCGGTCGTCGCGTTTACGATATCCTCCATGGTCGTGCGACCAAGGATACGTTCACCGAGCGATGCGATTACGCTACCGCCTTGAATGATCGCGCGCATCTCGAGGTAGTTCTCGGTGCCGCAATCTTCCTCGACGATCACGCAATCCTGCGACACGTCGACCAGACGGCGCGTCAGGTAACCCGAGTTTGCAGTCTTCAGCGCGGTATCCGCGAGGCCCTTACGAGCACCGTGGGTCGAGTTGAAGTATTCAAGAACGGTCAGACCTTCCTTGAAGTTCGAGATGATCGGGGTTTCGATGATCTCGCCCGAAGGCTTGGCCATCAGTCCGCGCATC
>JBBRUU010000027.1:0-22220 GCA_038247515.1 Sphingomonadales bacterium | reverse complement strand
CATTATCAGCCTGAAGATCTGGTCGATGCGTTGGGCCAACTGGCGCAGCGCACCACGGGCAGCATCGTGTTCACCTATGCCCCGCGCACCCGCCTGCTGACCGCGATGCAGGAAGTTGGGAAGTACTTCCCCAAAAACGACCGTTCGCCCGCCATCGTGCCTGTGGCCGAGGATGACCTGCATGAGCGCCTGTCGCGCTTCGCCGGCTGGAGCATCGGTCGCACACAGCGCATTTCGAGCGGGTTCTACAAATCGCAGGCGCTCGAATTGGTGCGTCACGGATGACACGCCCCGCTCGCCCTCCCAAGCAGCACTGGACCGCGCTGGTTTTCCAGATGCTCCCGTTTGCGGATGCGGCGAGCGACGACCTGCCCCTGCCGCGCCTGCTGCGCCTGTCGCTGTTCCAGGTGAGCGTGGGCATGGCGATGGTGCTTCTGAATGGCACGCTCAACCGGGTCATGGTGGTCGAGCTCGGCACGCCCACGTGGCTGGTCGCGCTGCTAATCGCGGTGCCGTTGCTGGCGGCGCCGTTGCGCGCGCTGATCGGGCATAAGTCCGACACGCACCGCTCGGTGCTCGGCTGGAAGCGCGTTCCCTATATCTGGTTCGGCACGCTGATGCAGTTCGGCGGCTTGGCGATCATGCCCTTCGCGCTGCTGCTATTGGCGATCCCGGATCGCTTCGAAATCGGGCTGGCCGCTGCGACCGTCGCCTTCCTACTGACCGGCACCGGCTTCCACGTGACCCAGACTGCGGGCCTCGCGCTTGCAACCGATCTCGCACCCGCCGACAAGCGACCGCGCGCGGTTGCGCTGCTTTACGTCATGCTGCTGGTCGGCATGATGTTTGCGGCCTTCGTAATCGGCGGCCTGCTGGCCGACTATTCAGCGACCAAGCTGGTGCAGGTGGTTCAGGGCTGCGCGTTGCTGACGATCATCCTCAACGTCACCGCCTTGTGGAAGCAGGAAGTGCGCAATCCGGCCGCGACCAAGGGTCAGGAGCCCGACGCACCGACCTTCTCGCAGTTGTGGCAAGCTTTCGTGAAGGATGGCCGCAATGCCCGCCTGCTGACCGCCATCGGCATCGGCGCGGCGGGCTTTGCGATGCAGGATGCACTGCTCGAGCCCTATGGCGGGGAGATCCTCGGACTTTCGGTCGGAGCGACGACTGGCTTGACCGGAGCTTGGGCGCTCGGATCGCTGTGCGGCTTCATGATTTCAGGTCGGGCACTGGCACGCGGGTGGGACCCGCTGCGTCTCGCCGGCGCAGGCCTGGTGATCGGTATAAACGCTTTCCTGCTCGTGCTCTTCGCTGGCCCCTTCGGGGCGCCGCTTATGCTCTACGCTGGCGCCCTTGCGATCGGGCTCGGCCTCGGACTGTTCTCGGTCGGAACGCTGATGGAGGCGATGAGCCTCGCACGGGGCGAAAGCACCGGTCTGGCGCTGGGCGCTTGGGGAGCGGTGCAAGCGAGCTGCGCGGGCCTCGGCATCGCGGTTGGCGGCCTACTGCGCGACGGCATCGCGGCCCTGCTGGAGAGCGGCGCGCCCGGGACCGCCACCATGGCGATGCGCGCCACCGGCTACGGCTCGGTCTACATTCTTGAAATTGCCCTGCTGCTCGCGGGCCTTGTCGCGATCGGGCCTCTGGTTTCGTACCGGCGCCGCCATCCCGATTCCAAAGGCCCGCTCGACCAGCCATTTGGCCTGATGGAGTTCCCGACATGATTACCGTGCCCGCCCTTCCCGTCCCTTGCCCGGCTGTGCCTCCGCCGGTCCTGTTTCTCAAGAGGAATGCGAAATGAACGCTGCCTATATCGTCGGCACATTTGATGTTGCCGAATTAACCTTCCTGCTGTTCCTAGGCTTCTTCGTCGCTCTGGTGTTCTACCTCAACCGCGAAAGTCGGCGCGAGGGATACCCGCTCGAGGACGAGGACACCGGCAGGATCCACTCCGGCAGCCTGTTCGATGCGGGCAAGAAGTCCTTCCAGCTACCGAACGGTCGCGGCACATATGTGCCGGAAGACGTGGCCCGTGATGACATCAACCTGCCCGCCGTGTCGGCCTTCCGTTCCGCAGGCGCACCGCTGGTGCCGACCGGCGATCCGATGATCGACGGCATGGGCCCGGCCGCTTGGGCCAATCGCGCCAAGTATCCCGATCTCACCTTCGACGGTCGCCCGCGTATCGTTCCGATCGCTGACAGCCACGAACTGATCGTCTCCCCGCAGGACCCGCAACTGATCGGCTGGCCAGTGCAGGCTGCCAACAGGGAATCGGTCGGCAAGATCACTGATATCTGGGTCGATCAGGCCGAACACCTGATCCGCTATCTCGAAGTCGAGACGACCACCGGCAAGAAGGTGCTGGCACCGATGATGGTTGCCTCGGTCCACGGCAACAGCCTGCTTGGCGCTCTGCTGCCCATCGTCAATGATGAGCCTAAATACGTCGAGATCGATGCGATCACCGCTGCGCAGTTCGAAACGGCACCGGGCCTCGAAACCCCCGGCATCATTACCCGCTACGAGGAAGACCGCATCCAAGCCTACTTCGGCGGCGGGTACATGTATGCAACGCCTGAAAGGTCTGAAGCATGGCTCTGAACGACCCCATGTCGGCTTCGGGTCCGGAAGCAGCGGCCGCAATGCCGCTCGCCGCCGGAATCGACCACGCCGCGCTTGAGAACGATGGTCCCAAGGCCTTCGGCGACCGGATGGGCACGCCGCAGCCGAACGAAGCCGTGTTGTGGAAGGGCCGCCCGCAGGTGGCCCTCCTCGCCCGAACTGCCTTCCACACCCGCACGCTCGGGCTGTACATGGCCGGCCTCACTGTCGTAGCGATTGGGTTGGGCAAGACCGATGCGGCTCTGGTCGCGGCGGTGCTCGGCGCGGTGCTGACCGCGCTGCTTTACCTTCTCGCGTGGGCGACTGCGCGCAGCACGCTCTACATCCTCACCGACACGCGGATGATCATGCGGATCGGTACGGCGATCGAGACGCGGGTCAACATTCCCTTGAAGCAGATCACCGGCGCGCACCTCAGGATGCGCGGGCAGGATCACGGCGACATCGCCTTCGAACTCGCTGGCGAGCGCCTTCTGGGCAACCTGTTGCTGTGGCCGCACGTACGCCCTTGGCACTACACCACGCCGCAGCCGATGCTGCGCGCCGTGCCCGATGCAGGCCACGTCGCTGAGATGATTGCCGAGACCCGCGCGCGGTTCGGTGCAATCGATTGCCATTTAAGCGAGATCAGGGGAGCCGTCCCGGCGGCCGGCCAAACGAACACTCAGCCCGCGGCCGCTTCCGGTCGTCTCGTGCCGGTACTGCACCGCGAACAGGGTCTTGAGGGAGCACCCGCATGATTGTCCGGGAATACGAGAAGGATGAAGTCACCGTCCATAAGGCGCCTCTCATCCTGATGGGCGGCATGGTGGCGGTCTCGCTGGCGCTGACGGCATCGGTACAGATCGGCATCTTCGAGCGCCAATCGGTGCCTTCCGTAGCGCGCGCCGCGGCCGGAATCACGGTGGCAGAGATGCGCACCCTGCGCTTCTTCGACGAGCCCGACGGCACCGTGCGGGTCGAGGACGGTGCGTCCGGCGAAGTGCTCAGCCGCTTCGGCCAGGGCGAAGGTGGCTTTATCCGCGCCACCGTGCGCAACCTCGTCCACCAGCGCCGCATCCGCAATCTAGGTCCGGAAATGCCCTTCACCCTCACCCGCTGGACCAACGACAACCTCACCCTCGCCGATCCGGTCACCGGGCGCACCGTCGAGGTGAGCTCCTTCGGACCAGACAACCGCGCGGTTTATGCCAACATGCTGCCCAGTAAGACAGGGGCGCGCTGATGCCGTTGTCCTTCCTTGCCAGCGAGTCTTTCGACACGCCCTGCACGATCACGGTCGAGCAGAGCCCGGAGCACTTCCACGCCCATGTCGAGCTTGCCGACGAAGTCGAGATCCAGCCGGGTGACAAAGTCCGCGTGCACGGCGCACCGATCCAGATCCCGTTCGGCACCCGCCAGGTGTTCGAACGCCGCGCCACTGTAACCCGCGCCAGCCCGCTGGCCCGCGCCCTCACACGGTTCGCCGCCTATTTCGATCTCGCCGAACTCTATGAAGTCAGCTTCCACGCTGGGAGGATTAAATGAACGCCTACAAGCCGATGACCAGTGAAGAAGCGATGGCGATCGCCACGCAGGACACGATGCTGACCCCGCGGTTCTACACCACCGACTACGACGCGCTCGACGCGATCGACGTCAGCCTCGTACGGCGCGAGTGGGATGAGCTAATCGCCGACATGGTGGGTGATCCCAACAAGCTCCACTTTAAGCACAGCGACCGGTTCAAGGGCGTGATCGAGGGTCTTGAGCCGGCGCTCCGGCAGGAGTTCACCGACTTCCTCGTGAGCTCGATGACCTCGGAGTTCTCGGGCTGCGTCCTCTACGCCGAAATTGCCCGGCGCACCAAGAACCCGGACGTCAAGCAGATCTTCCGCCTGCTCGCGCGCGACGAGAGCCGCCATGCCGGCTTCCTCAACGAAAGCCTCAAGGATGCCGGCATCGGAGTCGATCTGGGCTATCTGACGAAAACCAAGAAATACACGTATTTCAAGCCCAAGTTTATCTTCTACGCGGTCTATCTGTCCGAGAAGATCGGCTATGCGCGCTACATCACGATCTTCCGGCACCTTGCGCGCAATCCGCAATACAAGTTCCACCCGATCTTCGATTGGTTCGAGGAATGGTGCAACGACGAGTTCCGCCACGGTGAGGCCTTCGCCATGCTGCTGCGCGCCGATCCCAAGCTGCTCGAAGGCACCAACAAGCTGTGGGTGCGCTTCTTCCTGCTGTCGGTCTACGCGACGATGTATGTGCGCGACCACAACCGGCCGTTATTCCACGCCGCGCTCGGCGTCGATCCGACCGAGTATGATTACAAGGTGTTCGAGATCTGCAATCAGATCAGCCGTCAGGTCTTCCCGGTCGAGCTTGACATCGATGCGCCGGGCTTCCGGCGCCAGATGGAGAAGCTGCGGCTCGCCGCCGCGCGGATCGAGGCAGGTAAGGAGCAGGGCGGCATCGGCGGCATGCTGCAACGCGTCTCGGGGATGGCTGGCGCAGGCCTCGCCTTTGCGCGGATGTATGTCCAGAAACCCAAGGCCAATCCGCTCCCCCGCTCGATCAGGTTGCAACCCGCGTGGTGAGCTGGAGCGGCCATGTCTTGCCGTTCATCGTGACGGTGGCGATCTGGTTTGTCGCAACAGGGCTGATTGCCTGGGCGGACAACCGCGAGCGCGCGACTTTCTCGACGAGCATGATGATCGGCAGTGTTGCGGGTATCGCAGGGCTAGTGGTGATCCTCGTCGCCTCGCTGTCGGCCGAAGTGTGGGCCGTTTACATCGGCTTTATCGGCGCGCTGATGGTGTGGGGGTGGCATGAACTGAGCTTCCTCACCGGCGCTTCGGCGGGGCCACGCCACGGTCCCAGCGACCCCTCGCTCACTGGCATCGCCCGTTTCCGTCAGGCGGCTGCCACGGTGATGCACCACGAAGTCGCGCTGGCGCTGACCGCGCTATTGCTGATCTCGCTCTCGTGGAACGCGCCCAACCAGATCGGCGCAACGGTTTTCGTGCTGATGTTCGTGATGCGGCTGATCTCGAAGATCAACCTCTTCATCGGCGTCCCCAACTCGACCTCGGAGATGCTCCCCGAGCACCTGGCCTATCTCAAGAGCTATTTCGGCCGCAACCGGATGACGGTGCTGCTGGTGGTCTCGATCGTGGCCATTGTAGGTGCGACGTTCGGATTTGCCACGCTCGCTCTCGCCGCGCCGACAGGCAGCGCCGCGATGGTCGGCGCGAGCCTGCTCACCACGCTGAGTCTCCTCGGCGTGCTCGAACACCTCTTTCTCGCCCTCCCGTTCCGCGACGGGATGCTTTGGGGCTGGGCCATGCCCACCCGCGCAGGGTCGCAAGGGAACACCAACGTATGACCACGGAAATCAAGGGAACCCCGATGGACTTCGAAGCCTTTTTCGCCGGCGAACTCGACACCGTGCGCGCCGATGGCCGCTACCGGGTTTTCACCGACATCAAGCGCCACCGCGGGCGCTTCCCGCACGCAACCCGCTTCGTCGAGAACGAAACGCAGGCCGTCACCGTGTGGTGCTCGAACGACTATCTCGGCATGGGCCAGCACCCGGCCGTGCTGGAGGCGATGCACGAATGCCTCGATGAGTGCGGTGCGGGCGCAGGCGGCACGCGCAACATATCGGGCACCAACCACTACCACGTCGAGCTTGAGCGCGAACTCGCCGATCTCCATGGCAAGGAAAGCGCGCTGCTCTTCACTTCGGGCTATGTGTCGAACTGGGCCGGTCTCGGTACCCTGGCGGGCAAGCTTCCGGGCTGTGTCGTGTTCTCCGATGCTTTGAACCACGCCTCGATGATCGAGGGCATCCGCTACAGCCGCGCGCCCTACAAGATCTGGCGCCACAATGATGTCGAGCACCTCGACGAGATGCTGTCGATGTACGGCCCCGAAGTGCCCAAGCTGGTCGCCTTCGAGAGTGTCTATTCGATGGACGGCGACATTGCGCCGATCGCGGCGATCCTCGACGTCTGCGAGAAGCATGGCGCGATGACCTATATCGATGAAGTCCACGCGGTCGGCCTTTACGGCCCGCGCGGCGGCGGCATCGCCGAGCGCGAAGGGCTGATGGACCGGATCACCGTGATCGAGGGCACGCTGGGCAAAGCGTTCGGGGTGATGGGCGGCTATATTGCAGCCTCGGCTAATCTCGTTGATTTTGTTAGGACTTTTGCGAGCGGGTTCATCTTCTCGACCGCCCTGCCGCCTGCCGTTGCGGCGGGCGCTGCGGCGAGTATCCGCCACCTCAAGGTCTCGAGCGAGGAGCGCGAGCTTCAGCAGAAGCGCGTGGCGCAGGTGCGCCGGGCGCTCGATATCATGGGCATCCCGCACCTCGATAACCCGAGCCACATCATTCCTGTGATGGTGGGGGACGCCAAGAAGTGCAAGATGATCAGCGACTGGCTGATGGACAACCACGGCATCTATGTGCAGCCGATCAACTATCCGACCGTGCCTGTGGGGACCGAACGCCTGCGCGTCACACCTTCGCCGGTTCACACCGATGGCGACATCGACCGGCTGATCAAGGCACTGTCCGAGATCTGGTCGCATTGCGAACTCGCCCGGATGGAACAAGCCGCCTGAGACCGATGTTTCACGTGAAACATCGTTTTGGAACCCCTCTGGCGGGGGTCTAAACGCGTCTAACGGGGGTCTAGAAGGGGTCTAGAGGGGGTCTGGAACGCCTTGGGACGGGTCTGAAGGCTACCTGAAAACCGCCGCCCCGGACCACACCCGCGTATCACCGGTTCTCCCTTGGACAGGAGCGGAGGGCGGATGCCTTGGGGGAGGCGTCCGCCCTCCTTTGCATCCGGGGGTGCGTTCATCGTGCGACGGTGCCAATAAGCTGCGTCTGTCTGGATTTTGGCAGCTGTATGGGAGAAGCTCCCGAGCGGCAGCTTTCCGGGTAGCGGCGCATGGTGAAGAATTGACCGCTCGAGGGTGGGAGGCTGCCAGTCTCTCGTGGCGGCCAATCGGTCGTATGTAGATGTCGGCCGAGCTAACATTCAGGCCGTTCTTTTGGACGGTCGACGAAGCGATAGCGCACGAATGGACGACGCACCCGATGCTGGCCTTCTCCGATTGGGCGATCAGCGCGATGATCTTCGGCTTCGATCCAGTGACTGGCGGCCCCGCGATTAGCATTGAGGATGGCCGGGAGGCCGCGCCCAGCTATCGGGTTTTCTGGCCGCGTTTACCGGCCGCGTTTATTGGCCGATCGTATCCTTTGACCTTTAGCGCAAAATCAGGCTCCTCCTTGATGCGTAGCCGTTCGCGATGTCCGCAAAGGGTCGGTAGCCAAGCGGCAGCTGTTGGCTGAAGCGAGGCCATGCCTGACCAGCTGGCTTTGTCCTTGCGCATGGTCACGGCCGCGCAGCTCGCCGGGTTCCTCGCCAACCTTAAGACGATCACCGCCCGCGCAGTCGCCGGGCTGCCTGCCCACGAGGATTACCTGAAGCGCCACTGCCAGGCCGATCCGGCGCTGCTGGCGGCGTAAAGGGCGAACGCGAAAAAGGGCGGCGCAGTCACCCGCGCCGCCCCTTCACTCCCGCCCCGAGGGGCCGGCGGATTACTTCGACTGGGCTTCCAGATAGGCCACCAGGTCGGCGCGCTTCTGGTCGTCCTTGACGCCCGGGTAAGACATCTTGGTGCCCGGCATGTAGGCCTGCGGGGCCTTAAGGTACTCAAACAGAATCTGCGGCGACCACACGATGCCGCTACCCTTGTTGGCGTCCGAATACTTGTAACCCGGAGCCTCGCCCGCCGTGCGGCCGACGATCTTGTGCAGCGACGGGCCGACGCGGTTCACGCCTTCGTCAAACACGTGGCAGGTCCGGCAAGATGCGAAGACCTTTTCGCCAGCAGCGGCATCGGCGGTGAAGCTTGCATATTCAAGCTTGGCACCGGCGGCAGCAGCTGCAGCCGGGGTCTCGGCAGCGGCCGGGGTTTCGGCAGCCATCGGACCAGCTTCGGTCACCGTTGCGGCCGGGGCTTCTTGAGCCTGCTCGCCGCCGCATGCCGAAAGAGTAGCAAGGCTGGCCAGCGCGGCCGCGCCCATCAGGAAATTACGCTTCATGGTGGTTTGTCCTCTGAACACTTTTCAGTTTCTTCCGCATCCCAGCGGGTCTTAAACCAGATTCTCGGGCATGGAAAGCGGGAGTTCACGTAACATGCGCTTCTCTCTCACCAATTTGCGGAAAGGACAGTAACGCTGCAAACGCGAAAGGTTTCCAGCCCCTTTGCAAAGCCAGCCTCTTTGCAAAGCCAGCTTCTTCGCAAAGATTGCCATGCGGGTCTTGGGCGTTATGGTTATCCCATGACCAACCTTCCGCGACACACCAAGATCCTCCTCGCCCTGCTGGCCTTGCTGCCGCTCTATTTCCTGATCGCCGCGCTCGGCACCAAGATCGGAATATGGGGCTGGCAGTTCGGGCTGCTGACGCTGACGCTGGGGGGCGGGACGTTCCTGGTGGCTCTGGTAGCCTTGGCGGCGCTGGTCTCGCTGATCCTTGCCGTGCGCGCCAAGCCGCGCCGCAACGGTCTGGTCGCGCTCGGCATCGCCGGGCTCTTGGTGCCGGCAGCCGCGCTGGTGATGTTCCTGAGCGCGGGCAGCAAAGCGGGCGACAACCCGATTCACGACATCGCTACCAACACGGGCAACCCGCCGGCCTTCTCGGCTGAGACGATGGCCGCGCGCGAGGCGGCGGGCGCCAACCCGCTTGCCGGTTACCAGCTGCCGCTCGGGCAGATTGCGCTCTACCAGCAGTCCGGCGTCTCGCCCGAACTCGCGGTCAAGAGCCACGCGCAAATCATCACCGATCGGCCCGATCGCCCTGCCCCGTTACCCTCGGGCGGCGCAACGAAGGCCGAAGGCGTGGCCGCGGTCGCTGCGGCAATGGGCGCGATGGGCCTTACCGAGATAAGCTCCGATCCCGCCACCGGCATGGTCGAGGGCGTCGCCGGGACCTTCTGGTTCGGCTTCAAGGACGATGTCGTCGCCCGCGTCGGCGACGCGCAGATCGACTTCCGCTCGGTAAGCCGGGTGGGCGTGAGCGACCTCGGCGCCAACACCGCCCGCATCATCGACCTTCGCGCGCGCACCGAGGCGATACTGGGCTCGGCTGCCCGCTAGTCGCGGAACGCCGCTGCAGCCATCGCGCTGCGCTGCACGACGGTAAGAACGCATAGCCCCGCATAGGTATAAGCGATGGCGCCGAACCATGCGGGCGCTGCACACATCGCGATGAACACCGCGATGGTCTCGGCCCCTTCTGCAAGGCCGGTGGAGTAAAAGAAGCTCTTTCGTCCATGCGCCGCGGTTTGCGCCCCGCGCTTGGCGGCAATGACGGCGAAGGCGAGGAAGCTCACGCCGGTGAGCACAAAGCTCGCGACCAGCACCAGCGCAGGGAGCGTGTTGGCAGGCGCAAGGATGCCGAAGCCGAGCGGAATGCTGACATAGAAGGCGAAGTCGGCAAGGATGTCGAAGTAGCCGCCAAGATCGCTCGGGCCGCGCACCCGCGCCACCGCCCCGTCGAGCCCGTCGAGCAGCCGGTTGGCGATAATCAGCGCCAGCCCCCACCCGATGTGGCCCAAAGCGATCGCGGCGGCTCCGCCAAGGCCGAGCGCGAGGCCGGTGAAGGTGAGCGCATTGGCCGTCACCCCCACTCCTGCCAGCGTGCGGCCAATGGCGTTGAGCGGCGGATCGACCAGCGGGCGCAGGCGGGCGTCGAACATCGCTTCAGCCGCTCCAGCTCACCAACCCGATCCACGCTCCCGTCATCGCGCTGGCGATGTTGCCTGCAACCCAGCTTTTCATCCCCAGCCCCGCAGCTTCGGCGCGGCGTTCGGGCGCAAGAGTGCCGATGGTCGAGACCAGCAGGCCCACGCTGGCAAGGTTCGCCACGCCGCACAGCGCGTAAGTGACGATCAGCATCGCACGCGGGCCGAGCGTGCCCGCCGGCAGTGCCGCAAGTTCGAGATAGGCGACATATTCGTTGAGCACCGCCTTGGTGCCCATCAAGCCCCCGGCGGCCTGCGCCTCGCCCCACGGCACGCCGATCAGCCACATCAGCGGCGCAAGGCCCCAGCCGAGCAGGCGCTTGAGGCTGAGCGGTTCTCCGCCGACAAGGGGCGTCAGCGCGGCCAGCATCCCGTCGACCAACGCCACCAGCGCGAACACGGTGATGATTACCGCGATGACGCTCAGGAACAGCTGCAAGCCGTCCGCTGTGCCTCTGGTGATGGCATCAATGCTGCTCTCGTACCTTAGGCCCGGGTCCTCCTTGTCCATCTCGGTCGCAGTGTCCTCTTGGGTGGGCGGCACCATCAGCCGCGCGGCGAGCAGCGCGGCGGGGATCGAGATAAGCGAGGCGGCGATCAGGTGGCCGACCGCGTCAGGCACCACAGCGCGCAGCGTCGTTGCATAGAGCACTAGCAGCGCGCCGCTGATCGTCGCCATTGCCAGCACCATCAGCTGGAACAGTTCGGCGCGGCTGACGCGGGCGAAATAGGCGCGGGTCACCAGCGGCGTCTCGACCACGCCGAGGAACAGCGCCGCCCCGCCCGCAAGGCCGACCACGCCGCTCACGCCAAGGCTGCGGCGCAGCAGGAAGGCAAGGCCATGCACCATCCAGCGCAGCACGCCCCAGTGCCACAGCAGCGCCGAGAGCGCCGAGAACACGATCACCAGCGGCAGGATCTGGAAGGCGATGATCAGCGGCGGCTGCCCGCCCGGTTTCGGTGCGAACGGCAGCTCCGCCCCGCCGAGATAGCCGAACATGTAGCTCGATCCCTTGAGCGTTGCCGCCTCGACCGCGCTGACCGCATTGTTGACGAGGCCGACCGCCTCCCACACCAGCGGCACGCGCACGATCAGCAGCGCGAGCAGCCCCTGCATGAGGAGCGCGCCTGCGATCCATTTCCAGCCAGGCAGGCCGCGGCGGTTCTCGCTTAGGCTCCACGCGATGCCCAGCAGCACCGCGATGCCGATGATGCCCCTGAGCTGATCGAACAGCTCGGCCCCGCTCATCCGCGCCGCCATGCGTGGTAGCGCGCGGCCCATTTGAGCAGGCCTTCCGGCTTGTGCGCCTTCTTCCAGTTGCCCGCCGCAAACTTGTTGGCCTCGGCAAACGTCGGGTAGGCGTGGATCGTGCCGAGGATCTTGTTCAGCCCGATCCCGTATTTCATCGCCAGCACATATTCGGCGAGCAATTCGCCGGCATGCGCGCCGACGATGGTCGCGCCCAAAATCTTGTCCTTGCCGCCCGCCGGGGTGAGCACCTTGACGAAACCTCGCGTCTCGCTCTCGGCGATGGCGCGGTCGAGATCATCGAGGTCGTAGCGGGTCACCTCTACCGCGATGCCCTGCTCGGCTGCCTCGCGTTCGTTGAGGCCGACGCGGGCGAATTCGGGGTCGAGGAAGGTGACCGCGGGGATCACGCGGTAATCCGCCTTGAACTTGCGGAAGGTCCCGAACAGTGCATTGACGGCGGCGTACCATGCCTGATGGCTGGCGGTGTGGGTGAACTGGTAGGGGCCTGCCACGTCTCCGGCGGCGAATATGTTGGGGAACTTGGTGGCGAGGAATTCGTCCGTGACGACGGTTTTGCCGGTGTCGACGCCGATGTCCTCCAGCCCAAAGCCGGTGAGCCGCGCTTTCCTGCCCACCGCGACAATCAGCGCATCGAAGGGCAAGCGCAGTTCGGTCCCGCCCGCCTCGGCGATCAGCACGCGCTCCTCGATCCGCACCGCCTTGTGGCCGGTGAGCACGCGCACGCCGTCCGCTTCGAGCACCGCCTTCGCCAGCGCCGAGGCGTCCGCGTCTTCGCGCCCCAGCAGCGCGTCCCCCATCTCGACCTGCGTCACGTGCGACCCGAGCCGCGCCAGCGCCTGCGAGAGCTCACAGCCGATTGGCCCGCCGCCCAGCACCGCGACGCGCGCAGGCGCTGTGTCCATCTGCGCGAAGGCCTCCCACATGGTCTCGCTGGTCAAGTAGCCGCTTGTCTCGATGCCAGGGATCGGCGGCACAACCGGCTCCGCGCCCGATGCGA
The DNA here is from genome assembly GCA_038247515.1 of Sphingomonadales bacterium. Classification (GTDB taxonomy): domain Bacteria; phylum Pseudomonadota; class Alphaproteobacteria; order Sphingomonadales; family Sphingomonadaceae; genus Erythrobacter. The sequence goes on along the minus strand of JBBRUU010000027.1, from coordinate 9,513 downwards.
TCACGATGCTGCGGGTGGTGAGGCGCTGGACCTCGCCATCCCCCCCATCCATGTTGACGCGCGCGATCTCGACCGTCCACGGGTCGATGATCTTGGCATAGCCCTTGACCACATCGACGCCGAGGTCGGTGTAGCGCTCCACAGAGTCATGCGGCTCGATCGCTTTCACCGCGCCCAGCACGCGGGCGATCACCGCCTTGAAGGGCACCTGCGGCTGGCTCGGCGTCAGGCCATAGTGGTCGGCGTGCCGCATCATCGCGGCGACCTTGGCACTCTTGATCAGCGCCTTGCTCGGCACGCATCCGGTGTTGAGGCAGTCGCCGCCCATCTCCTTGGCCTCGACCAGCGTCACCTTGGCCTTCACCGTCGCGGCGATATAGGCCGAGACAAGCCCCGCCGCGCCCGCGCCGATCACCACAAGGTTGCGGTCGAACTTGGCCGGACGCTTGAACGCGGCATAGACCTTGCGCCGCTGGATCGCGCCGATCACCAGCTTGGCAAGCCACGGCGCAAGGCCGAGCAGCACGAAGCTCCCCAACACTTGCGGCGAGGCGATGCTCGACAGGCTGTCGATCCGCGCCAACTGCGTGCCTGCGTTCACATAGACAATAGTGCCGAGCAGCATCCCCAATTGGCTCACCCACATATAGGTCAGCGTGCGGATGCGGGTGAGGCCCATCACCAGATTGACGACAAAGAAGGGAAAGGCGGGGATCATCCGCAGCGAGAAAAGGTAGAAGGCCCCGTCCCGGTCGACCCCGGCGTTGATCGCCTTCAGCCGCTCGCCGAAGCGCGCCTCGATGCTGTCGCGCAGCACATAGCGCGAGGAGAGGAAAGCGAGCGTCGCCCCCAGCGTCGAGGCAAAGGAGACTATTATGGTGCCAGTCACCACCCCGAACAAAGCGCCTGCCGCGAGCGTCATCAGCGCCGCGCCCGGCAGCGAGGCTGCCGTTACCGCGACATAGACTGCAAAGAACCCGGCGAGCACCGCCACAGGGTTATCCGCATAGAAAGCCTCCCACTGCACGGCGCCATCCTTGATCCCGGCAAGGGTCAGATACTGGCCGAGGTCGAAGCTGAAATAGGCCGCAACGACAGCGGCGAGCGCGGCAAGAATGGCAAGCTTTTTCACATGTGACTCCTTAAGCACGCGCCAGTGCAGCGTATTTGGCGATCCAGCTTTTGTCGATCCGGTGCTTCAGAGCAAGCACCCATTCGCCCGTCGCAGCGAGCGGGCCATAGCTTGCAATCGCGGAGCCATCGCCGGTGTTCATCAGGTAGAGGTTGTTCCAGCGCGGGCGATATGTGCGCTGCGGCGGCTCGCCCGCTAGCGCTGCGCGCAGGTTGGCGGCAAGCACCGGCCCGGCGAACACCGCGTGGACGCCCGAATGCGGCAGCGCCCGGTCAGCGCGCGCAGCGACATCGCCAGCAGCGAAGATGTGTTGGTGCGAAAGCGAGCGGTGGTGGGCATCGACCGCCATGAACCCGCCGGCGTCGGCGGCGATCCCGGAGGCGCGCACCCATTGCGGCGCAGCGCTGCCGAGCGCGGCGATTACCAGATCGGCGGGTTCGAGCGATCGCGCGCCCGCCATCAGCGTCCCGCCCTCAAACCGCACATCCTCGGCGATCACGGCAATGCCCTGCCGGGCGAGCGTCTTTGCCACCCGCCGCCGCACCGCAGGAGCAAAGCCGGGGAGCAGGCCGCCCCCGCCCGCCGCCAGCATGACCTCCGGCGGCAGCGGTACCCCGGCGAGGTTGCGCAAGGCAAAGGCGAGCTCCACGCCCCCCGCCCCGCCGCCTGCGACCACCACGCGGGACAATGCTGGCCCAGGCACATGTAGGGCGGCGATCCGATCGACGAAGGCGCTGATCGGGCGGATGTCGATCAGGCGCGGATCATCGCCCAGCAGCGCCGCGCCGCGACCCTCGCCGCCGGTGTCGAAGGAGGCGACTTTGAAACCGATCTCTCCGCCGCCAGCCATGCGCACCACGCTAGCCTCGGGATCGAGGCCGATGCAGCGGCCCAACACCAGTTCCACTCCGGCACGTGCCGCCAGCCCGGCGAGATCGACTACCCCCTCGTCGCGTCCATGCTGACCCGCGAGCCAGCCGGGCACCATGCCCGAGTAGCGCAAGGAGGGTTCCGGGGTGAGCAGCACGCAGCGCACCCCCGCAGGCCGTCCCGCTCCTGCAGGCAGACCCGCTCCTGCAGGCAGACCACGCCGGATTAAGTCGGCAAGCACCGCGACATGGGCGTGACCGCCGCCCACCAGCAGCAGCCTCGCCTCCTCGCTGCCATCTGATGCCTCGCTGCCCGTCATTACCCGAGCTTCATTGCGGACCATTCAGCCAAGCGCAAGCTTTGCACGGTAACGGGTTTGTGATACAAAATCACGTCGTTCCCCCTCAACCCATGCACGTATCTTCAGGGATTTGCAGAGATTTCCCGGCGCCAGAACTGCAAGGCCGCCGGTCGATTGACGGCTTGCGGCGCGCAACCTTTGCCATAGAAGCAACATATCTCCGGCGCGCGCCATCCGGCCGGGCCAAGACGCGCACCATACCCGGTTTCGGACGGAAAGGCTCCAATGGCAGGTGAAGGCCCAAGTTACGGCTCACAGATTTCGCTGGTAAAGTTCTTCAGGATTTTCTTCGACATCCTGAAGCCCGAAAGCAATTTCTACTGGGTCGCCGCCGTCTACGGGATCGGCATCAGCCTGCTGAGCCTCGCCACCCCGATCTCGGTGCAGATGCTGATCAACACCATTGCCAATACCGCGCTCACCGCGCCGCTGGTGGTGCTGTCGCTTACCTTGTTCGGCCTGCTGCTGGTCGCGAGCCTGCTTTACGCCTTGCGCGTCCACCTGATGGAGGTGTTTGCGCGGCGCTTCTACGCGCGCATGGTGGCGGAGATTTCGCTTATCTCGGTCTATGCCCAGAACCCGTTTTTCGACGACGCCAAGAAAAGCGCACTGTTCAACCGCTATTTCGACGTCGTCTACGTCCAGACCGCGATCCCGATCCTGTTCATCGGCGGCTTCACCACCCTGCTGCAGATCGCGGTCGGCTTTGTGCTGGTGTCGCTTTACCACCCCTACTTCCTCGTCTTCACGCTGATATTGATCGGAATGATCTGGGTCGTATGGCTTTCCTGGGGCAACCTCGCGCTGCGCACCGGGGTCGATGTCAGCCATGCCAAGCACGACACCGCCGCCTGGCTTGAGACGATCGGCAATTCCAACGGCTTCTTCAAGTCGCAGCGCCGCATCGACTACGCGCTCGACAAGACCGACGATCACACCCGCGCCTACATCACCGATCGCAAGCGGCACTTCCGGCACCTGTTTTCGCAGACGATCGCCTTCCTCGTCATGTATGCCGCCGCGAGCGCCGCGCTGCTGGGGCTTGGCGGCTGGCTGGTGATCCAGAACGAGCTAACGCTGGGCCAGCTGGTCGCGGCAGAACTGGTGCTCTCGGCGGCCTTCGTCGGGGTGTCGCAGCTCGGCAGCTATCTCGGCTATTTCTACGACCTGTTTGCCGCAGTCGAGGAGATCTCGCACTTCTACGACGTCGAGCAGGAGCAGCCCAAGGGCGCCGATCCCTTCGACGGACCGGACCATACCATCGTCATGCGCGGCGTCGGCGGGCGGGCACGGCACGAGGACGTGCGCTTCGACCTGGAGATCCCGAGCGGCGCGATCATCATGGCGGCGGCGAGCCAGCCCGGGGTGCAGCGATTGTTCACCAACATCCTCAAGCTCCACGACCTGCCGCAGGGCGGGATCGCCACCTTGGGCGGCATCGACATCAAGGCGATCGACACGCACCACCTGCGCAACAACGTCCACGTTCTTGAACGGCCGACCGTCGTCCAAATGACGATCCGCGAATACCTCGCACTGTCCTGCCCCGACACCGCGCCGCAGCGGATGATCGCAGCGCTCGAAACGGTCGGGCTCGCCGATATCATCGCGACCCTGCCCAAAGGCCTCGACACGCCGCTCGCCTCGACCGGCTACCCGCTCTCGGCAACCGAGCTCCAGCAATTGAAGCTCGCCAACGCCCTGCTCGAACGCCCGCGCATCCTCGTGCTCAGCCAGCTCTTCGACCTGCTCGACCCCGAACCGATCGAGCGCGCGGTCGCCGAGCTGCGCGCCCAGGCCTATTCGACCGTGATCTACTTCACCAACCGCCGCGTGGATCTCGGCTTCGACCGCTTGCTCTATCTCGAGCCCCAGCGGCAGCGCTATTTCGACACCTTCGATGAGGCCAGCGCCGCGATGGACCTGCCCGCACACAAGGCCCATCCCAAGGTCCCATCCAAGGCCCCATCCAAGGCCCCATCCAAGGGAGGTGCATGACATGGCGACCCGCAAGGAAGACATGGTGCACTTCACCACCCTCGCCGCCATCAAGGTGCCGCGGATCATGCGGGTGGTATTCATGCTGGTGCTGGCGTCGATCGTCGCTGCGGTCGCTTTCCTCATCTATGTGCCGTGGGTGCAGACCACCTCGGGGCGCGGGGTCGTCACCACGCTCAACCCCAACGAGCGCAAGCAGGACATCAACGCGCTGGTGCCAGGCCGGATCGAGGAATGGTACGTGCGCGACGGCAGCTCGGTGAAGAAGGGCGACCCGATCGTCCGCATCGCCGACATCGACCCCAACCTGATCGAGCGCCTGCAATCCGAACGCCGCCAGATCGGGCTGCAATTGCAGGCCGCCCAGTCCGCGCTCGCTACCGCCGAGATCGACGTGCGCCGCTCGCGCGAGCTGTTCGAGGCGGGGCTGTCAGCGCGGCGCGATTACGAGCTGGCGCAGATTAAGGTCGCCGACCTGCAAGGCAAGGTCGCCGCCGCCGAGGCCGACGTGAACCGTGCCGACGTCAGCATCTCGCGGCAGTCCGAACAGATCGTGCGCGCCCCGCGTGACGGCTTCATCCAGAGCCTCAACGCGGGCGATGCAGCAACCTTCATCAAGGCCGGCGACGTGCTCGCCACCTTCGTGCCCGACGGCGCGGAGCGGGTGATCGAGGTCTTTATCGGCGGACGCGATGTCGCGCTGGTGCGCCCTGGCGATGAGACGCGGATCCAGTTCGAAGGCTGGCCAGCGGTGCAGTTCTCCGGCTGGCCCTCGACCGCGATCGGCACCTTCGGGGGCCGGGTGATCGCGGTCGACCGTTCGGCGCAGATCGATGGCCGCTTCCGGGTGCTGATCGGCGAGGAGAAGCTCGACGGCTATGGCTGGCCCGAGGAACGCTACGTCCGCTTCGGCGCGGCGGTGCAGGCCTTCGTCCTGCTCGAGACGGTACCGGTCGGCTACGAGATCTGGCGCCAGCTGAACAATTTCCCGCCCAAACTGCCGGCGGCGGAAAGCACCGGGCAGACCGAGTGACGATGGCGCGCGGGTCGGCCTCCGGACGGCTGGGCGTATGGCTCGGCGGCCCAAAGCTCTGGGGCACACTTGCGCTGGCGCTGGCGCTGGCGTTCGCCCCTGCGCCGGCGCTCGCGCAGGACATCGCGCCTAACGCCGAGCCGATCGACGTGGCGCTCAAGACCGGGTCGCTGCTGCCCGAGGAAGTGCTGCGCTCCTCGGCGCTGACCTTCCCCTCGATCCTTGAGGCCTTCGAGCGCGAGGCCGCCTCCCGCTCCGACCAGCTCGCCGCCGACGGCGCCTTCGACCTGATGCTTCAAGGCGAATATTACGACCGCCTCACCGGTTTTTTCTCGGGCGGCTTCGGCAAGGTCGAGGCACGCCAGCCGCTGCGCCCTTACGGCGCGGAGGTCTTTGGTTCGTACCGCGTCTCCAACGGCGATTTCCCGATCTACGAGAACATTAATTTCACCAACCAATTGGGCGAGGTGAAGGTCGGCGCGCTGTTTTCGCTGCTGCGCGGCCGCGACATCGATGGCCGCCGCTTTGCCATCGAGGACACACGCCTCGCCGCCAGCCAGGCGCAGCTCGATGTCCTGCTGGTGCAATTGAACGTCCAGCACGAGGCGCTGCGCGCCTATTGGCAATGGGCCGCGGCGGGCGAGGAAATTTACGTCTTCGAAGAACTGCTCGAAATCGCCGAGGCCCGCCAAATCGGCCTTGCGCGCGAGATCAAGGAAGGCGCCCGGGCACGCATCGCGCTCACCGAGAACGAGCAGAACCTGCTGCGCCGCCGCACGCTGCTGGAACAGGCGCGGCGCGAATTCGCCACCGCCTCCAACTCCCTGGGCTTTTATCTGCGCGGGAGCGACGGGCAGATGGTGGTCCCCAACCGCGATATGCTGCCCGATATCAAGCGGATGAAAGCCGTCCTCCCCGCCGAGGTGCTGGCCGCCACCCCGATCACCGCTGTGATCACGGCCCGGCCCGAGCTCCAGACCTTCAGGCTCGCGCTTGAGCGCGCCAACAACAAGGTGGCGCTGCGCCGCAATGACCTCGAACCCACGCTCGATGCGAGCGTCGAGCTGTCGCGCGATTTCGGGCAGATCGGCCCGGGCGGCCCCAGCTTCGATTCGACCGACACGGTAGTGGGCCTGACCTTCAGGGTCCCGATCCAGCGGCGCGAGGCGCGCGGGCGGTTGCAACGCGCCGAGGCCGAACTGCGCGAGACCGAGCTGCGCCAGCGCCGCATCGCCGACCAGATCACTACCGAGGTCAGTAACATCCTTGCCAACCTGTCAGCGGCGGTGAAACTCGCCAACCTCGCCGAGGCCGAGGTCAAGCAGGCCAACCAGATGGTCGCCGCCGAACGCACCCGCTTCCGGCTGGGCGCGGGCGAGTTTTTCCTCGTCAACGCGCGCGAGGAAACCGCCGCCAACGCCCAGATCAGCGCAATTCGCGCCCAGCTCGCCGGCAGGCTGGCTGAGGCGAGTTATAACGCAGCGACCATGAACCTGCGCGCGCTGGGGCTGGAGTAAGCGCGGGTCTTTGCGCTGTCATTTATCTCCGGCAAATCAGAGGTTGCTCTTCATATTACGCGCGCCCATTGGGGCAAAGATCGCTCCAGGTTACGAGACCCCCACCTCATGACGACCAAAATGCTGACCGGGCTGCTGGCCAAACAAGGCGACAGCACCGAACAAGCGCGTTGCACCCGCGGCGAACGATTGTTCCAGATCGCGTTTGGCGCGGTGCAATGGCCGTGGCTGCTGCGCAGCCTGTATGGCGGGACGCAGGCGCAGAAAGCGTCGTTGCTCGCGCGGCTCAGGCTGGAGGCGGACGCGCTGCCGCATCTCGGCAGCTGGAAGGCGGATACCTATCTGCTTCACCGCATCGTCGACGTGATTGGGGCGGAGCGCCCGGCCAATGTTGTCGAGCTCGGCTCGGGCGCGACCTCGCTGGTGATTGCCAAGGCGCTGGCCATGCATGGCGGCGGCACCCTGCATTCCTACGACGGGCACGCCCCGTTCGTTGCGGCGATGAGCGACTGGCTGGCCGAACACGATCTTGCCGCCGCCTTCCATCACGCGCCGCTCACCACGCGCGACGTGCGCTGGCCGGGGCTGTGGTATGCGCTCACCCAAGTGCCCGGATCGATCGACCTTTTGGTGATCGACGGGCCGCCCTGGGCCGTCCACCCTTTCGCGCGCGGGATGGCCGAGCGCCTGTTCCCGCTGATTGCACCGGGCGGTACGGTGCTGCTCGACGATGCGGCCCGTCCGGGCGAGCGTTACGTTGCGCGGCGGTGGAAGAAGGCGTGGCCTGATTTCGACTTCAGCTATGAAGGCGCGGGCACCAAGGGCCTGCTTGTGGGCCGCCGCCGCGGTTAGAGCTTTCGGCCCTAGAGCCTTCCTCTAAGCGCCTGATAGGCGGCAGCCGACACGGTGTTGGCGAGGTTCAATGAACGGATCACGTCCGAGCGCATCGGCAGCTTAAACAGGCGGTCCGAATGGCGGTCGATGATCGGCTTGGGGATGCCCTTGGTCTCCTGCCCGAAGACCAGCATCGCATCCTCGGGATAGTCGGGCTCATAGAAGCTCGTCGCGCCGAACTCCTCGAACAGGAACAATTGGTCCTCGCGCGGGCTGCGCGCTGCGAGGAAGCCGTCCCAGCTCGCATATTCGGAAAGGCGAACGTGCGGCCAGTAATCGAGGCCCGCACGCTTCACCCGCGCGTCGCTGATGTCGAAGCCGAGCGGGTGGATGAGGATCAGCTCCATATCCAGCGCCACGCAGGTCCGCCCGATTGCGCCGGTGTTTCCGGGGATCTCGGGCTGGATGAGGATGATGGCGGTCATCATCTCAGGGGATCAGTGCTGATCTGAGCGCTCTAGGACAAATGTACCTTCGTTCTCGTCTAATTCGATCACACGCATTCGCAGGTCTGACTGCGGGAAGCTGCGATCAATCGAGCGCGGACTCGCCGACTTATCTTTCGCCACCACGATGATAACCTCAACTTCGCCGCTTAAGTGATCCCGCGCAAGTACGAGGTTTTCGATGAGTTCCACGAAGCCGGGACGGGATCGCCATTCATCTGGCTTATCGGTTGCCCAACTACGGTAGACGCGACCTCCCTCTTCGAAACGATCCTGCCACAGCCTGACCGCTACAACTGAGCCATCGCCACGACGGCCCGACCAACTCCAACGGGTGTTCTTCGGAACTACGCCGAAGAAGTCGAAACATTCCGTCGGTGTATATCGTCGCTGAGTGGGCATTACCCCAGCTTGTCCTTGAGCAACGCGTTCACCACCCCCGGATTGGCCTTGCCGGCCATCGCCTTCATCGTCTGGCCGACGAAGAAGCCGAACAGCGCCTCCTTGCCGCCCCGGTACTGTTCGACCTTGTCGGCATTGGCGGCGATGATCGCGTCGACCGCGGCTTCGATGGCGCCGGTGTCGGAGACCTGCTTGAGCCCCTCGGCCTCGGCGATTTTGGCGGGGTCTCCGCCACTCCTCAAGACGATCTCGAAGATAACTTTGGCCTGACTGCCTGAAATCTCCCCCTTGTCCTGCATTGTCAAAATGGACGAATTTGCTTGCGGAGTATTGTTGGCGGGGTTTGCCTCTGTACCCAACAGATTGATCACGCCAGGAGCGACGGACAAAGTCCAGTTAGCTACTTGGGTAGCGACCTCAGACTCAGTTTTGCCCTGTTTCTTGGCCGTCTCGGCGAGCAGCGTTTCGAAGCGCGCGAAAGTCTCGACCTCGGCGGTCAGTTCGCGGGCATTGTAAGGCGTGAGGCCGAGCACATCGGTGTAGCGGGTGCGCTTGGCGTCCGGCAGTTCCGGCAAGCTGGCGCGGCATTCGGCGAGGAAATCTTCCTCCAGCACCAGCGGCAGAAGGTCCGGATCGGGGAAGTAGCGATAGTCGTGCGCGTCTTCCTTCGAACGCATCGTCCGCGTGGTGCCGGTGCCCGGATCGAACAGCCGGGTTTCCTGCACAATCGCGCCGCCAGCTTCGAGCACATCGACCTGCCGCATCGCCTCATACTCGATGGTCTGCATCACAAACCGCACCGAATTGACGTTTTTGGTTTCAGTGCGGGTGCCGAGTTCGTCGCCGACCTTGCGCACGCT